>JARLJN010000073.1 GCA_031291255.1 Gammaproteobacteria bacterium | reverse complement strand
TTGGTGTTCGCAGTGTTGGAAGCGCATACGAACAAAGACTCAAAGATAATGATGTCGATGCCGAGTTTGTTGAATTCGGAAATGTCACTAAAAGTTACGGTGGGCCACATTGTACAACACAGGTTGTATGTAGAAAAGCTAACTAAGCTATAAGTTAACCTATGTGAAACACAAAACGCTCTGGTAGAAAGGCATTTTTCTATCAGAGCGTTTTTTATTCGAGAATTAAATTTTTCTCAATTTAATAGAAAAAATAATATATGAATATTTTTATCGCTAGACTGATATGTATGTCATTTGCCTTACATTCATGCATGTATGCTATGACAATAGATACCTCAACATCAAAAAAGAACTCTTTAAAAGATAATTTCACTCCCGCAATGGCAATTTTATTTAATCGTTTGCCAGAAGAACTTCGAGATTGTATATGGGATAATTTGCGTGAATGGCGACTAAAAAAAACATTAACAGGGCATACTGGTTCCGTTACCCAGCTTACTTATTCGCCTGATGGCACTCAAATCGCTTCAGGGTCATCCGATAGAACCATCAAATTTTGG
Source organism: Gammaproteobacteria bacterium (assembly GCA_031291255.1). Classification (GTDB taxonomy): domain Bacteria; phylum Pseudomonadota; class Gammaproteobacteria; order DSM-16500; family DSM-16500; genus UBA5158. The sequence continues at coordinate 973 of JARLJN010000073.1, read as the reverse complement.
AATCTAACAATTGGTGCTTGCGTGCAAACTATCAAAGGATCACGACAAAATCCTAACGGCCATTCACGGCCAATTAGAATCTTGGCTTACTCGCCCGATGGCACTCAACTCGCTTCAGTATCAGCTGATAACACAACTAAATTATGGGATCTGAAAACCAATTTTTGCATACAAACTATTAAAGGATCACCACAAAATCCTAACGGCCATTCAGGAGCAATTAAAACTTTAGCTTACTCACCCGAAGGCACTCAACTCATTTCAGTATCATACGATAACACAACGAAATTATGGGATCCAAAAAATGGGGATTGCTTACAAACTATTGCAAATCAGCCACCAAATCCTAACGGTCCATGCCATCCAATTTTGGGTCTAGTTTACTCGCCCGATGGCACTCAACGCGCCACAGGGTCATACGATCGCACCATCAAATTATGGGAACGTGTACCTTCATTGCAGGAAGATGCCTACAAACAACCACTTCAAAATTGCTCGCCTAAAGACCGATCTTCTTCAGTGAAGGCGACTGTATAGTGAACCTCTTTAAGTGATGCATAAATTAAATAATTGGCAAAACTATTATCCAGGTGACCAGTAAAAAAATTATGTGCATGGCTTAGCCAATTCCACTAAATACTAAATAGTGTGGTCATGCCTCACACATGGTTAGGAAGAGTTTGAGCAAAGAACGAGGCGGCACCTATAAACTAAAACATCTCAGCAATAAATTCATCGATATGCTTTGCGGTGATATTTGCGCTCATGGCGCGATAGAACTCTTCATCGTACTCGCGTGTTTGTATTACCACAGGCATAGCCAGCGCATGGCCAAGTAAAAGGGCCTGTTTTTTGCTATCAAGTGATGCAAGCACTGAGCGCAAACTGGTCGCATTGCTCACGCCAGTCAGCACCGCTTGTATATCTTTTTCATCGCTTAATTGCGCAATTACTTTGGTGCCAATTTGAGATA
>JARLJN010000072.1 GCA_031291255.1 Gammaproteobacteria bacterium | reverse complement strand
CCAACGTAACGTTATGTTGGGTTTCGTAAAAAGCACTCAACCCAACCTACAAATTCTCTTATATTACATTGCCTAGCTCGATAGTTATGTTGGGTTTCGTAAAAAGCACTCAACCCAACCTACAAGTTCTTTTACATTACATGACGTTTTGAAATGCCAAGCACAATAGGATTATATTGAGTATTTATTTTATTAAATAATGATTGCAGCTTGTCGTTAGACTCTTCATTAACACTCAACTCAACGCGATAATTAGTCGGATGACCATCTGGATTTTTATCATCGCCACCCACATACGTCGCAGTTATATTATTAGTCTTAATGAAATCTTGAATGCCTTGAAAAGCTTTTTTATCTGCAGTCGCCATCATCATCATGGCAGGATGGTTTTCATTAAAATATCGCGTGTCTGAATAGATGTGAACAGTATCTGTTTTTGAGTTCCTGCCAAAGCTTAGTACCAACTCATCTCTTAATGCTTTTTTTGCCGCTATTTTAGATTGCAACACGGCCAAATGATTTTGCATTTTTGTCAGATAACTGGCAGCAAGTTCAGAAGATATTTTAACGTCAGCATCTATTTTATTTAACATTATCAAATCTTCTTGGCACTTGAAAGCAAGCTTGCAGCTAGAAAGAAATGCTAACAAATCATCCTGCAACAATGTGCTCTCTATACGGTAATTCCATCCATCCGTTTTAATACTCACACGGCGGTTAGTGCATGCGTTCTCTTTAAAAAAATGATTAGACAATTCTTGCAGTTTAATTAAAAAAATTTGGGCAGCTGATTGTTTACCGTTACCTTGAAGAGTAGCAATAAATTTTGGCAGCTCTATTTCGCGTAATGTTGCCCAGAGTCTTCCTATCATTTCTGTGTCCTGTTTATTTGTTTTCAAATACTTATTATAAGCATTTCCAACTCTTTCATTAAAATAGTGATTAGCTATACTATTACTATTATTCAGATGCGCTTTTAATAGCATTTTTAAAGCTTCTGCGCTTGATTCTTTGATAAGTCGTTCAATCACTATGGTGTGTTGATATTCTTTTTTACTATTTTGTAAATTATTGTTTAAAGCATCAAATAATTCCACCACACTTTTCAAGTTTGCATTCATAAAAAATAAAGTCATAATCTTTCCTGATAATCCTATTTGTTCTACAGAATAATCAGGAATAATATCTTTAAAAATATTTTTAATAAGTGGACTTAAAAATTCTTTGTAATTAATGACACTTGATTTGTAGCTCTTAAGGGTTTTAGCGATTTCTTCTAAATTTGTTTTGATTACATTTTTTGTAGCAGATTTATGTTGTGAAAAATTGCCAATCAACTCCTCCAACTCTTCTGCTACACCAGAAGTCATGATGACATCACTTAATTCCGCAAATTTTGCACGTGCAATTAACTCCGCTAAATCTATTTCAAATTTATCTGATGCTGACGAATTACCGCCAGCATCTTTGATAATATTTTCTAATCTGCGACTGTATTCCTGCGCAATACTTTCAGGAAATACTTCTTTCATTGTGTTACAAAATTTTTCTCTGCTCAACATCCCTGTAGTCCCTTAATTTTTACTATCGTACTAATACTCTAAAGTTTGGTAATGAAATTTCTTTTCCGCCCCAACCAAAATTACAATGATTTCCAACAACTTTACCTGGATGTACGCCGCCCATATAATTTGCTTGGCATATGTATAAAGTGCGCTGACCTTCATATCCACCCGCTACTGCGTTCGCAGGAATATTACCGTATCGTGTTTGCATCCAAATCAATGGTACGCGGCTGACTAGCACTTCATAATCAGGCATTTCAATTTCGCGGCCGCCCCAACTGATATTGCATTTGCCTGCAATTAATTTTCCTGGATGTACGCCGCCTTGATAATCTGCATGACACACATACAATGTGTGTGGTTGATTAGGTTGACGACCACCCGCTACTGCGTCTTGCGGCAACATGCCATAATTTCCTCTTACCCAATTTATACCGTCTGGTCGATAATGATCAGCGGGTTGATTTGTTGTAACTGTGACAGTGGGTAATGGTGCATGTTGGCCATAGCTTGCTGAACTGCTGGAAGCTGATGAATCACCGTAACTGACAGAACTAGTCGATTGAACTGGAGCAGGGGCTACGCCGTAACTCGCTGAACTATCCGCTAAAGACAGTGCCGGCAAACCACTCAGCAATGCTAATGTGATGATTGTTTTTTTCATTTTCTGATCTCCAATTAATCAATAAGCAACAAGGGTGCAAATTTTACGCTGAGTTGCACTGATGCACAACTTATACATCCGAGATAATCCACGCGGACACGGCGCTGCACGCCTTTGTCCACGCTACAACAATATAATCCCACAAATATTTATTTTTGTAGCCCGGACTAAGCGCAGCGAGTCCGGGAATGAATGAGACAAGCCACGCGGACACGGCGCAGCACGCCTTTGTCCACGCTACAAAATCCTCACACTCACTTCTCCGCAACGAAACTTTTCGATTTCTCCCGACGGTCGTTTTAAAAGCAACTCACCTTCAGAAGTAATGCCCAGCACTACACCTTCATTGACTTGCTCGCCGTCATGAATAGTCACAGACTTATTTTTCAAATAATCATATGCCTGCCACTCCTCTAAAAATGGCAGTAAACCCCTATTTTTATAGTGCGGCAATCGTTCTAATAATTCATTGATTAACAATCCCGCGAGGTAATTACAAGAACCTAATTTACCCATAATCTCGTTTAAATCTATCCATGCAGGTTCATTAATCTCACTGGGAAGAAGTATGTTGATGCCTATGCCTATCACAACGGGTATTTGGCCATTCTGAGCAGATAGTGTTTCTAATAAAATGCCTGCCAACTTACGGCCTGAAAATAAAACGTCATTTGGCCATTTCAATTCCACTCCGTACGTAACACCATATTTTTTTAATACAGAAGCAACCACGACAGCTACGGCAAGACTCAAAGAAGAAAGATCCGATTGCTGTGCAGGAAAATGCCAGAGCATGGAGAGGTACAAGTTAGCTCTGGACTCAGAATTCCATACCCGTCCATGACGACCGCGGCCTTCCGTTTGCATTTGTGCAAGGCAAACAGTGCCTGTAGCCGCTCCAGACTTAGCGCGTTCGAGCAAATATGAATTGGTAGAATTAATAGACTCAAAAATATCCAATGCTGCTAAAGCACTTAAATTCAAGGGGTCTATTGCAGTTTTAATGCTATCTGCGTGTAAGTGTTCGACTATTTTTTTACTGGGCAACATATCATGTAATCTTTTAAAAATGTAAAAGTATTGCGTAATTTACCAAAAATGGTTTAATAGAGCATTCTTTATGATGAAAGGAACTCACAAATGAACACCGCATTACTATTAGTCGACATCCAAAATGATTATTTTCCTAACGGTAGGATGCCCTTAGAGAGAAGCACCGAAGCTAGCCTCAAGGCCCAAGAAGTATTAAATGCTTACCGCAGCAAACAAAAACCTGTGATACATGTACAACATATTTCTACACGGCCAGATGCAACTTATTTCTTGCCATGCACCAAGGGTATAGAATTTCATCCTAATGTACATCCTCTTAAAAATGAAACCATCATTAAGAAACATTATCCTAACAGCTTCAAAGATACCGCATTGCTCAACTATTTAACTAAACATCACATCAACCATTTAGTGATTTGCGGAATGATGAGTCATCTTTGCATCGATGCAACAGTACGCGCAGCTTATGACTTAGGGTTTTCTTGCACCGTGATTCACGATGCATGCGCTACTCGGAACTTAGAGTTTAATCACACTGCTATTCCTGCACAAAGTGCTCATAACGCATTCATGGCTGCATTACAGCCTACTTATGCAGCAGTAGTCAGTGCTAGAGAACTCTTGCAAACGACTGGAAGCGCACATAACCACGCAACCGCGTAGTAAAGTTATCATGGTGGGTTACGGCAAAAAACGCCTAACCCACCCTACGTTCTTCTTTAGCTTTGCTTCCCATTTTTAATTACACTGATCATAGGATTCAATCCTATGTTATAGACTAACTCCATAGGATGCTCTACATCCCACACGACAAAATCAGCCACTTTCCCTACTGCTAATGTTCCGCAAGTTTTTTCTAGACCTAGCGCTTGCGCTGCATGTTTAGTCACACCCAGCAAAGCTTCTTCAGGCGTTAATTTAAATAAGGTGCAAGCCATATTCAACATAAGCAGCAAGGATGTCACAGGCGATGTGCCTGGATTGCAATCTGTGGCTATGGCCATAGGCACTTTATACTGGCGCAGTAAATCTATAGGAGGTAATTTTTCTTCGCGTAAAAAATAAAATGCACCTGGCAAAAGCACAGCAACCGTATTAGCTTTTGCTAAGGCCATCACACCGTCTTCCGATAAAAATTCCAAATGATCTACAGAAACCGCTCCATATTGCGCTGCTAATTGTGCAGCACCTGAATCAGATAATTGCTCAGCATGACATTTAATTTTTAAATTAAATTCTTTTGCCGTTTTAAATACACGCTCAGCTTGCGCTAAATCAAACGCAATTCTTTCACAAAAAATATCAACCGCATCCACTAAATTCTCTGCTGCCAGTACAGGCAATATTTCATGACAAACTAATTCTATGTATTCATCCGGTTTATTTTTATATTCAGGGGGAAGTGCATGTGCGCCTAAAAAAGTGAGCGTCACATCCACTGGCAGAACCTCGCCTATGCGTTTTGCAACACGCAACATTTTTAATTCAGATGCTAAATCTAATCCATAGCCTGATTTAATTTCGAGAGTGGTTACACCTTCTTTGACTAAGGCCTCAGCGCGTTTAATACTTTGAAAAAATAACTCTTCATCTGAAGCAGCTCGCGTTTTAGCAACGGTAAATTGAATTCCGCCGCCTGCCTGCGCAATTGTTTCATAACTTGCACCTTGCAAACGTAATGCAAATTCATGATAACGATTACCTGCATAAACTAAATGTGTATGGCAATCGATTAATCCAGGCGTAATACATTTTTCTTTCACATCATGTATGATGGCAGCTAAGGATTCTGGAGAGCCTGGCAGATCAGAAACTGCACCTAACCATGCGATCTTGCCTTCTTTAACTGCAATTGCAGCATTTTTTATAAAACTTAAGTCATGCTCCATCGTAAAAAGCTGACAATTTATCCAAAGATCATCCCATAAGTTTGATTGCATGCACTTGCTCTCATTTAACAGTTACAGTCATAATAACTTATCTTGCATGCGGCTAAAACTAGAAGCGTGCCTACTTTGAGGTACTACCACAATGATCTGGAACACACGATACTTACCACCCGATCCCCATCAATGGCGAGGTCGTCCGGATATACCACCTAACTCGTCTTTTTTTCAAATCATTCAAATCTTGAATTTACTTGAAGATAAATTTTTTGAACTCAAACAACCTGCGTTTGCTTTAATAGGTTTTCGATGTGATGAAGGTGTCAAAAGAAATCATGGTCGCGTGGGCGCTGCGGAAGGACCTGCTGCTATTCGTCATGCACTTTCTCGGCTGCCTGTGCAAAATCAAAATTTTATGTGTTTTGATGCGGGCAATATTACGTGCGCAGACGGTGACCTGGAAGCATCACAACATGCTTTAGGTTCTATCATTGCTTTTTTACTCCAGCATAATGTCATTCCCATAGTGATGGGCGGCGGGCATGAACTTGCTTGGGGGCATTATCAAGGCATTGCTCGCACACATCCAACAAGCTCACTGGGCATAGTTAACTTTGATGCACACTTTGACATGCGCCCATTGCTGCCAGAAAATAAAGGCTCTTCAGGCACACCTTTTTTACAAATTGCCAATGCACGCGAGTCCGCAAATTTAGTATTTGATTATAATTGCGTAGGCATACAACATGCAGGAAATATACGTCAACTGTTTGAAACAGCAAAAGCACATAACACAAAAATTATTTTAGCGGATGAGCTGCATCAAGGTCAGCAAGAAAAATGCATCGATTTTATTGATCGTGTCATAGATCAAAACGAATTGATTTATGTCACCGTTTGTCTCGATGTATTTAATGCAGCTTATGCACCAGGCGTGAGTGCAAGCCAACCACTAGGCTTGGATCCATGGCAAGTGATTCCATTAATTCGCCAACTGGCTGCATCTGGAAAAGTCATCAGTTTTGATATTGCAGAATTAGCACCACGCTATGATGTAGATCATCGCACCTCTAAATTAGCAGCAAATTTAATTTATGAGTTCATACATAACTATCATACTCGCACATGGTAATCTCAACATGAAAGTTTCATCACGACACGATTCATCTCGCATCCTTCATGCGGCACACGGCAACACATTATCTACAAAATCCTGGCAGACAGAAGCAGCACTGCGCATGCTTATGAATAACTTAGATCCTGACGTTGCAGAAAACCCCAGTGATTTAGTTGTCTATGGCGGCATAGGTCGTGCTGCTCGTGACTGGCCTTGCTTTGATAAAATTGTAGAAACACTTAAAACATTAAATGATGATGAAACGTTATTAATTCAATCTGGAAAACCGGTAGGCGTTTTTAAAACGCACCCTGATGCACCGCGTGTTTTAATCGCTAATTCAAATCTTGTTCCGCATTGGGCGACATGGGAACATTTTCATGAGCTAGATAAAAAAGGTTTGATGATGTACGGGCAAATGACAGCGGGCTCGTGGATATACATAGGCAGCCAAGGCATAGTGCAAGGCACTTATGAAACTTTTGTAGAAGCAGGTCGTCAACATTACAACGGTAATTTAAAAGGTAAGTGGATACTGACTGCTGGATTAGGCGGTATGGGCGGCGCACAGCCTCTTGCTGCAACGATGGCAGGCGCATCTATGCTTGCAGTCGAATGTGATCCCAAACGCATACAGAGACGCTTAGAAACAGGTTATTTAGATAAAGAAGCAACTGATTTAGATTCTGCGTTAGATATTATTTTTCAGCATACACAGAATGGTAAAACGGTTTCAGTGGGCTTATTAGGAAATGCTGCAGATATTTTTCCTGAATTAGTTAAGCGCGGTATTAAACCGGATTTAGTCACAGATCAAACGAGCGCACATGATCCCTTGAATGGTTATCTTCCATCAGGTTGGACATTAGAAAAAGCCGCAGAGCTACGCAAAACAAATCCACAGTTAGTGATAGACTGCGCAAAAGAATCTATGGGCATACAAGTCAAAGCTATGCTGGCTTTTCACGAACAACACATTCCAGTTTTTGATTATGGAAATAATATTCGTCAAATGGCAAAAGAAGTCGGCGTAAAAAACGCATTTGATTTTCCTGGTTTTGTGCCGGCTTACATAAGACCTTTATTTTGTCGCGGTGTAGGGCCATTCCGTTGGGTAGCATTATCAGGTGATCCAGAAGACATCTATAGAACCGATGCGAAAGTAAAAGAATTATTACCCGACGATAAAAATTTACATCATTGGTTAGACATGGCGAAAGAACGCATACACTTTCAAGGTTTGCCTGCACGTATATGCTGGGTAGGACTAGGTGATCGTGCACGTTTAGGTTTAGCATTTAATGAAATGGTGGCGAAAGGCGAATTAAAAGCACCTATAGTCATAGGCCGAGATCATCTAGACACAGGCTCTGTTGCAAGCCCTAATCGTGAAACAGAAAGTATGCTTGATGGTTCAGATGCTGTTTCTGACTGGCCTTTATTAAATGCATTATTAAATTGCGCGAGCGGTGCAACGTGGGTGAGCTTACATCATGGCGGTGGTGTCGGTATGGGTTATTCTCAACATGCAGGCATGGTCATCGTTGCAGATGGAACAGATGCCGCTGCAAAACGATTAGCACGTGTTTTAGAAAATGATCCTGCCAGCGGTGTGATGCGGCATGCAGATGCAGGATATGAAATTGCAATTGATTGTGCGCGTGAACATAAATTAAATTTGCCCAGCATTAACACCAATTAACGAGTCATTCATTCCCGGACACGCTACGCTTTGTCCGGGCTACAAAAGCATGATGCTGAGTGATTGAGATTCTCTTGTAGCGTGGACTAAGGCGCACAGCGCCGAGTCCGCGAAGATTATTTTATTATTTGGAAAGGACACACATGAAATTCATACTCACACCAGGAACACTCACTTTAGACGACATAAAAAAAATTCTAGACGAAGAAACTGTCATAGAGTTAAACCCCAACTGTCATGAAAAAATTTACGCCGCCGAAGAAGTCGTGAGCAAAATTATTTTAGAAAATAAAACAGTTTATGGTATTAACACAGGCTTCGGATCACTTGCACAAACACGCATAGACTCCAATGAATTAGAAAATTTACAACGCAGCATAGTCTTATCACATGCAGCAGGTACAGGGGAATTGCTGAGCAACAAAGCCGTGCGTTTAATCCTAGCCTTGAAAATAAATAGTCTTGCACGCGGATATTCAGGCGTAAGATTACAAACCATAGAAGCCCTCATAAAATTATTTAATGAAAAAATATATCCTTGCATTCCTTCACAAGGCTCAGTTGGTGCCTCAGGTGATCTTGCACCACTAGCACATTTGAGCTTGGCATTATTAGGGATAGGCGATGTCAGTCATGATGGAGAAATCATTTCTGCAGAACATGCTTTGCAAAAAATTGATTTAAACCCTTTAATTCTAGCACCCAAAGAAGGCTTAGCATTATTGAATGGCACACAAGTTTCTACTGCAATTGCTTTGCTTGCTTTACTCGAAACAGAAAACATTTTTGTAGCCGGCATTATTTCTGGCGCATTATCAGTTGAAGCTGCATTAGGCAGCGTCACTCCTTTTGATGCACGCATACAAGAAATCCGCGGACATGCAGAACAAATTAAAGTTGCAAAAATGCTGCGTGAATTATTACATCAAAGTGAAATCATTCAATCACATCAAAATTGTGAAAAAGTTCAAGATCCGTATTCATTACGCTGTCAACCTCAAGTAATGGGCGCATGTCTTTCACATTTTTTATTTGCGCAAAAAACATTAGTCATTGAAGCGAATGCAGTCTCTGATAATCCTTTAGTGTTTGCAGAACAAGATGAAATTATTTCAGGTGGAAATTTTCATGCTGAGCCTGTTGCAATGGCCGCTGATACACTTGCGTTAAGCATAGCAGAAATCGGTGCGCTATCTGAAAGACGTTTAGCTATGTTGATGGATACACGTTTTAGCGGACTGCCATCTTTTTTAGTGAACAATGCTGGGGTTAATTCAGGATTTATGATTGCGCAAGTAACTGCAGCGGCACTGGCCAGTGAAAACAAATCATTAGCACATCCTGCTAGCGTAGATAGCTTACCTACGTCTGCGAATCAAGAAGATCATGTCAGCATGGCAACGTTCGCAGCACGACGTTTATTAACAATGACAGAAAACACAGCGGGAATTATTGCAATTGAATTACTTGCAGCGTGCCAAGGAATTGATTTTAGACGACCTTTAAAATCATCGCCTGTGCTCGAAAAAGTTTTTGCAGAGATACGAAAACACATTTCGTATTATGATAAAGATAGATTTTTTGCGCCAGATATTGCGGCTGCAAAATCAATTGTTAAGTCAGGCGTGTTGACGCAACGTGTAGGTTGGGTTGTGTGGTTTTTTAGTAAACCCCACTAAAAAATCGTTTGGGTTGGGATAAAAACCGAAAACCCACCCCACCCAACAACGCATACCCGGCCGT
>JARLJN010000071.1 GCA_031291255.1 Gammaproteobacteria bacterium | reverse complement strand
GCATCCGTTGCTGTTGCGGTATAAATAGCTGGTGTACCTTCCAACAAACTGGCGGTTGCACTGGAAGTAATCACTGGTACCACATCGGTAATCGTGACAGCCACAGCTTGTGTTGCAACATTCGCCCCTGCATTATCCGTTGCAACGACATTAAAACTGTAACTGGATTTTGCTAAGTTGTTTGTGACAGCTGTTTTTAAGGACACAACACCTGCTGCATTGATAATTAATAAACTTGCATCAGTACCTGTTAATGAATAAGTAATTGTTGTACCCAACGCTGCATCAGTTGCTGTTGTCGTATAAATGTTTGCAGTGCCTTCAGCTAAAGATGCGGTTGCACTGGAGGTAATAACCGGTACGACATCAGTGACAGATACGACAACACCGGTTGTGGCTTTATTCACACCCGCATTATCGGTTGCAACGACATTAAAGTTATAACTGGATTTCGTTAAATTATTCGTAACACCTGAGAGCAATGACACAACACCAGTTGATGAATTAATACTTAATAAAGCAGCATCAGCACCTGTTAAGGAATAACTAATGGTAGTACCAGAGGCAGCATCGGTTGCTGTTGCCGTGTAAATAGCTGTGGTACCTTCCAACACGCTGGCGGTTGCACTGGAGGTAATCACTGGTACCACATCGGTAATCGTGACAACGACAGCTTGAGTTTTTGTTAAATTACCACCATCATCAGTAGCAACAATATTAAAGCTATAACTTGATTTGGTCGCATTATTAGTGATTCCTGATGAGATTAAAGACACAACACCAGTTGAGGAATTAATTATTAACTTACTCGCGTCTGCGCCTGTCAGGGCATAAGTAATCGCTGCACCAATAGTATCCGTTGCTGTTGCTGTATAGATAACATTTGTACCTTCAGAAAGACTAGTAGCAGAAGTCGATGTAATAGTTGGCGTATCATTTAATACATTAATTGTTGAAGTAATACCTGGATTAGTCGTATTTATACCACCATTCGCGATACCACCACTATCTTGAATTTTTGTAATCGTAAATGCACGATTGCCCGCAGTAGGTCCGGTTGACAATGTATCGCGATAAGTAATCCCGTTTATCACACCATTTGCTAGTGTTGATGTAAGACCAGCGCTTGTTAATGTAATGGTCGCTGTTCCGCTAGTTATAGTCATTGAATAAGCCAGACTATTAGTCACTGTTGTACCTGAAGTATTAACCCCTAATGTAATCGTTGTGCCATCTACAACAATCGACTCGTTCGCCCCATCCACCACACCACTAACTGTAAATGTAATTCCTGTAATTGTTTGCCCAGTCTCAACTGGGTTGACACTTGCACTGCTAAATATACTAATTGGCACAGCTAGGGAGCCAACACCAGCAACTTCATTAAATGTAGGGTTAAGTCCTGTTACGGTTATTGTAGGAGCAGCATTAGCAACTTGAATTGTTGCTACATCCGTTGCGCTTGAAAATGCGGTTGTACCTCCATTTGTAGAAGTAGAAACCTTACTGGGCGTCCCATTGGTAGAAGCTGTACCCGTAACTTGATCCCAAGCACGATAAGTAAATGTTGGCGCTCCATCAACAGAACCACTACTAGGAACGAATCTTACATAATCAGTGGCAGCTAGTAATAATGAAGAGGTTGATGAAACGGTACCAAAAGCCGTCCAGGTCACGCCGTCTGTTGAATACTGCCAAACGCCAGTACCCACTGTTGTGGTCGCTGTGACTGCAATACCTTGCGCTACACCAGATATAGAAGACCCAACCATAGAAGCAACTGTCTCTCCTGTACTAGTAATATTATTCTCAAGAATTCCTGGCAATGTGGGTGCTATAGGAGTCAATACTGGGGCAGGTGTTGAACCTGAAATTGTAAATGTAATCGTCCTAGCAGTTTGGTCTATGATCACACCACCATTGGCAGTACTACCATTATCCTCAACTTTAAATGTCATAGTCGACGTACCATTTGACGCAGGTGCTTTATAAACGAGTAATCCAGAATTAATATCAGCTACTGAAATAAACTGATTCAACGTTACCGTAACGCCATTATCAGTCAGTGTTCCCGAAGTGGGTAACTGTGTAATTTCAACAGCTAACAAGCTATATGGAGGTGAATTTGCTGTATTGGTAAAGCCAAAATCTGCAGCCGCAAATACATGAAATGCGTTATCAGTTATAGTAAATGCATTGTTAGTTCCTACAGGAGCTAAACTGACAGGAACAACGGAAAGAGTCTCTGTTAAAACATTCCCGGACAAGCCATGAGCATCAGTCACTTGAAAATTAATAGCACGTGTTGTATTAAGAGAACTAGTGCTAGTTGTTTTATAAGTCACAGCAGCTAATGCTGTTTGCCATTGTGCAAGTGTAGCGGTAGAACCCGATGAAGTTAATGTCATGACACCAGTAGTTGAATTATAGCTACCCGTAATATTGCCCATAGCGGTTGCGCCAGTATTTGTAAAAGCAAGAACATCTTGACCTGACACAAAATTACTTGCGACCGTTACTGTAGCACTAGCAAGCGTTGTACTCCCACTATCCGTAACCGTAATTAATGAGTCAGCAATTGAAGCCGTAGCCGCATTTTCAACATAGTTAGCAGCAGAATTCGTACCCGATAATAAAGGACCTGAGGGACTAGCAGTAATAATCGTTGCTGTATCAACCGTAATAGAAAAAGCCGTACTTCCACCATTAAGTGTAGTATCAACTTCAGTACCAACAGTCCCTGATGTTTGGTCCCAAGCGCGATAAGTAATTGCACCTGAACCTGCTGAAGTTCCATTTGGTGCAAATCGAATATAATCTGTTGAACTCAATAACAACGCAGAACCTACAGAAACCGTAGGGATGTTTATCCAAGTAGTGCCATCAAGTGAATATTGCCAAGTACCTTGCGATCCAGCGACGCTTATAATCGCGATACCTTGAACTGCACCTGTATCAGGATCTATGATTTGGCTCTCATTGGCAACCACTGAAGTGCTAATTAAGGTTGAGACTAACTGGCCACTATTATTAACATTCGTTGCGCTAATAGAGTTCAGCGCAGGATTATTTGCTATTAAAACAGGTGCTGTATTCAGAAAAGTCACGGAAGTAGAAATTGTATTTGTACTGCTAGCAATCGCGCTAGTACCGCCATTAAGTGCAGAATTAATGTGAGCAAGTGTTGCACCACTCGTAAAGGTACCCGAATATGTATTATCCAGCGCTCTAATAACTAACGAAGGCGGTGTGCCACTATAATTCGCGACTGGAACAAAACGCAAATCAGCTGCGGCTGATAAAGCTAAGGCCGTAGTGTTATCACCTACGGTTCCAACATTATACCAAGTCGTTCCATTTGTTGAATATTGCCAAACACCTTGAGTAGTAGCATTTGCTGTATTCCCCACTACTGCTATGCCCGATAAAAACGAATTTGCGTCTGGATCAACAAAAACACCACTCGCTAGCGCACTGATTGAGCTACCTGAAGGCGTAAGATTATTTTCAAGAATAGGCGCTAAAGTTAAGTTGCTGGAAAGCTGTGGTGGTGTATTCGGTCCTGATAAAACACCTACAGTAAAAGTTTTAGGTGTTGGATCAACAGTCACTCCGCCATTTGCAGTACTACCGTTATCTTGTAATTGGAATGTAAAAGTTGCCGCACCTGAATAACCTGCAGTAGGTACGAAACGCAAATAACCAGAAGTAATACTAGCAACAGTAATCGACTCGGCTGCTGTCACTGTCGTCCAGCTAGTGCCATTATAAAATTGCAATATTCCTTGTGAAGTACTTGGAACGGTGGTGATAATGACATCTGCTAATGCATTATTCTGAGGATCGGTGTACGGAAAATTAGAAAGTGAAAAAACATAATTTGTATTGAGTGATGTTCCTACCGTTTGAGCTATACCCACAGGTGGATCATTTACATCAACGACAGCTATGCTTGTCACGGCCGTATTACTTGTAATATTAGATGTATCTTTCAAGCTAACATTAATCGTACGAGTCACATTTGAAGGATTTAAGATTGTACTGCTGTAGAAAACATGCTGTAACGCTAATGCATATTGTGCACTCGTGTTAGTACCCGTTAATATTAAAGTTCCGTTACTATAGACCGCAGTAATACCTGAAACAGAATTATCATAAGTAAGTAGATCTCCTGCTTGATAATTTGTAATTGCGACTACAGCACTTGCGATACTATTACCATCTGTATTAGTAGCAGCAGTAGTGCTAGATCCAATAGCAACAGCTGTTCCGCGTTCGTAATAAGTAGGAGCGGTGTAGTTAACTTGTGTTGCATCTACTCTAAAGTTAGTGATTTCTAAAGTCTGAGTTGTAGTTGCATTCACTGCCATGAAACGTACTTCTGTCGTAGCACTGCTATAGGCAGAAATGTTATATGATTTCGAGCCACTTGCAGGTGAAGTTGCACTAGATAAAGTATCTAAGGTTGTCCATGTAGAGCCGCCATTCGAAGAAATTTGGACTTGCACACCATTGGCTTCTGCATTCGTAATTGCGTAATTAAAAGATAATGTTGTTCCAATTAAAGTTGGATTAATTCCAGATGCTGCAAGTAAATTGATAGATCGAGTAATATAATCTGCAGAACCACTCCTTTCATTTTGAATTTGCAGTTGACTGCTGCTGGTTACTTGAATTTTTCCAGAAGTTGCACTAGCAGTTCCATCATTAGTTTCAACCCAATTACCAGCAAAATTTATAGTGCCACTATTATTGCTATAAGCTCGCGTTGCAAAATTATCTAGGGCATATACATCTGCCCCAGTCGCAATAAGAGGGCCGGTACTTTGCAAAGTAACATTCACTGTACCCGTCACCGTTGCATTAGCAAGTACTGTGCCTACAGCACTTAAATTAGCTATCAGGCCACCTGTATCAGCACCTTGATAGGAAGCTACCTCAATTTCTTGGCCAATTCCTTGATAATATTGCACATCAATAGTGTGTAAGCCTGCAGCGAGAGTGATGGCTCCGCTAACTACACCATAAGAATGTCCACCAGCAGTTAAATCGTTATTTACGACTAACTGGCCATCAACATAAAGCAAGGATCCATCATCAGAACCACTATAAAACGTATAAGTTCCCGCTGTTTTAATATTAAGGGTACTCGTAAAGTTAACAACAAAATCATTTAATCCATTTGGATTTATGGCATTAGCATATCCATTTGCTGCAACACCAGTGAGTGATTTGACTATAGCATCCACATTATAACCTGATGAATAACCAACAGCATTAGGAGTACCTAAAGTTGAAAATTGCGAAAGGAGACTAGTTGTTATAGTTGCGTTCCACTCTTGATAATTTTGTCCAACGACTTGAGCTTGACTAGTCAGAGAATATTGAAAACTGTCTGTACCGGTTGCACCTGCATTTGGTGTGTAAGTATAAGTACCATTCGAATTAACAACCGCAGTACCTTGTGTTGCTTGTGTAACTAGAGCTGCTGTTAAACCTAATGTATCGGGATCATAATTATAAACACTCGATACAGTCCTCTCTGCAGTTAAACTTGCATTGTTAAACAACATACCACTCGTAGTAGCATCCGTGCTTGCTGTGATAGCTTGAGGATTAATAACAGTTGGATAATTGTAAGGTGTTATTTCAATATAAGATGTAGCAGGAGCGCTGGTTATACCAGCTGCATCTGTCACAGTAACATTAAAACTACGCATAGCCTGGCTAAGTAATGGCGATGGATTATTAAAAGTAATAGCCTCCATCGCTGTTTGAAAATCAGCTGTGCTTGCACCAGACCCAGATACGCTGTTGAGAGTCACTATACCAGTTGTATTATTGACAACAGCCGTAATAGTAGAGGGAATCGTTCCAATAGCTAACACATCAGAAGTTTGAAAATTAGTCGATGTAATAGTAGCACTGGTTATATTTCCAGAATCCGTAATAACCATATTGGATGCCACTATGGGAACAGATGTTGTTGCTTGTGTTTGTTCAGCAAAGGTACCAGTATAATTATTACCCGAAGCGTTTATTGCAACATTCGTTAATAAAAATTGTTGCGTATCACTCACATTAAAACCGCTATAAACTTTAAATTGAATCGTGGTATCGGTCGAAAGATAATTTGATATATCAAATGTTTGAGTAGTACTTGATGTATTATTTGCTAATATTCCAAGCGTAGTAAATGTTACACCACCATTATTCGATACTTGCACCTCAATCGCATCAGTAGACGACAATCCTGCTGTACTATAACTAATACTAAGTGACCCTGAAGTATAAGCTTGCAGATCAATTGAGCGCTGAATCGAGTCACCAGATTGTACACTATGTCCGAGTATAGCTAACTCTGTTGCTGTTCCCAACCCTGGGACTGTGCCTCCCGTTGCCACAGAGGGAATAACTATATTTCCAGCTGTAGGATCACTAATACTATTGGTATCTGTTCCTCCAGGAACAAATGCACGATTATATGAAACATCAAATTCGGTCCAAGGAGTAGACCAGGTGGTAGCTATGTTGCTTGTGCCGCCAGAAAAAGTTCCTGATGAAAAATTATCAGATACAACTAAGGAAGTGGGTCCATTTAAATCAACTACAGGCTGCGCCATTAAATAGCCATAATTTGATAAGGCTTGACCTGCAAATACATCGGTAGCAGATAATGTAATAACACCACTATCATATTCTAAATTCCAATTTCCACCGAGAGCTGCACTCCCTGTCATATCAGTCGATGCAGCAACAGCCTCACCTGCTATGTGACTTAAATCGGTTACAAATTGTTGACCCAATGCCCCTTGAGCAACATCACACCCATACAACAAAATGTTAGCATTTGAAGTCAGATGAGACTGCCAGCTCGCAATTTCATTTGCATAAACCGATTTTAAAGCTTGATCAGTTAACTCAGTATTTCCCAGCTCAATTGATCCACTACTACCATGCGATAAAATATAAATTGCAGACACAGGTGCTTGCTCTGCTTTTAATACAGCATCAACTTGGTTAATACCATCTTGAGTAGGATCTATAAAATGCACTTCTGCATTAGAAGAAATACCTTGTAACAAAGCCTGTGGATTCTGAACACGTGAATCGATAAAAACTAACTCTTTGGCAGGACCCGTAAATTGAGCAAAGTCTTGAGTCACTGCTGTATTTGAAGTATCGGTATTAGCAGGAACACTAGTATCAACAGTACTGGTTGACTGACTTGCATCAGCACTCGCCTTAACCGCTGCTGATACTTTACTCGTATCTGCAGGGGTCGATATGCTGGATGCTGCTGCCTCACTTTGGGGGGTAGCAGTGACACTTTTTATGGCGGTGTCCGTGGTACTAGCAGGTGTAGCAGTGTCTGTAACACTCGAATCTTGGGCATGCGTATCCACAGCTACGCTTGCATCATAAACCATACGTGGTTCAAGTGCTTGTTTTAGCGAAGAATATTTTTGTTTACGCTTTTTAGGTTCTCCTTTTATTTTCATCAAAGACACCACTTTTTATCGTTGGTTGCCAATTAACAAACATGAGTTACCTCTATAGTATAGTCCATATTTAGGGTTATTTACTGCGAGCCTAGACATTATGATTGCTTTTAAAATCAATAAGTTAAATGCGTTTAGAGTCAATAAGCTAATGGAATGAGGAAGATGAAGCTTAAAACAAGATTTGTATCTATTTCGTATCAATGATAGGCTTCGCAAGAAGCTGTTTTTCGTATTCTAAAAATCATAAAAAAAATAAATTATTATCCTGTTAGATTGAATTAGATTGAGTCCGTGAAAAATAGGTAAGTGTGGGCCCAAGGAATCAAAATGATCAAAAAGGGATTAATTTTTTGCATTATTAGTTTGTTGACTGCTTGCAGTTTAAAATCCAATCCCATTTCTGTGGAAACCCGTTATTCTGAAGCGCAGCAAGACATTAAAGAATTATTTGATCCCCAAAAAAATCTTCCAAAAAAAATAGACTACTACGAAGCGTTAGCCCGCAGCTTAAAATATAATCTCGATTACCGAATTAAATTAGTGAATTACGCTCTACAAGCTGGCCAATTGAACGTGGCTGAATTCACCATGTTTCCTGCTTTTAATACGTCAGGATCACTTTATAGTCGTAATAATGCAATGTCTAGTTTCGGAACGACCACGACGGGCCAAATTACAGATGTGTTAAACTCTACACCTCAAACGTTACGCAGTGCTCGCGGCGCATTAAGCTGGAATATCTTAGATTTTGGTTTAGGTTATGTACGTGCCAGACAACAAAGTGAAAGAATTTTAATTGCAGAAGAAGAAGGTCGCAAACAAGTACAAACATTAACACAAGATGTTTTAGTCGCTTATTGGAGCGCCTATAACGCGCAACAATTAATGACTAGCACTCGAGAATTTCAACACTTGCTCAATCAATCAAAAGAAAGATTAGTTCTCGCTGTAGCCGATAAAACCATTCCTCAAGAAAATATTTTAAATTATCAAGCTGCCCTTCTTGAAGGGAATAGACGACTCGTACAACTGAAATATAAATACGACAAGGCAATATTAGATCTACGACATTTACTCGACTTACCGCCAGATCAAAAAATTATTTTACTGCGGCCTCCTGCTGCTTTAACGCATGCGCAAAATTTAAAAAATTTAGATTTTAAAAAATTAGATGCCATCTCATTAACCACACGTCCTGAATTACGCGGGCAGGAATACCAAAAAAGAATAGCTGAATTTGGCGTTAAAACAGCTATATTACAGGCTCTTCCAGGCATTACCTTGAATGAAGGATGGAACTATAACAGTAATAAATATTTGATTAACCGTCTGTGGATAGATCGCTCTATGGATGTAGCCTGGAACTTACTCAATTTAGCTTCATTACCTACAACTTATACTACAGCTAAGATACAAGTAAAATATGAAAAATTAAAAAGAATGGCGCTCACAATTACTGTACTCACTGAAACACGTTATGCTTATTGGCATTATCAAACTCTCAGTGAAGAATATGCTATTGCACATAAGCAAACTGAAAATGCAGAAGCATTATATACGTTAAATCACAATCGTGAACTGGCATCGCTAGCAAGCAATCAACAGGTTATTCTTGCAAAATTACATGCTTTAACCAGCAGAATGGATGAAGATCTATTGCTATCGGATTTATCTACAGCATTAGGTGAATTATATCTTTCTACTGGTTCTGACATCTTGCCTGTCGATGTTGAAAATAAATCTATTCCTGAACTCACAAAATTAATAAAAGATAATTTTGCGCTTCAAAAAGTATTAGATTTCAATAAATATATAGATAATACATACGCAACATTATTTAATAAAACTAACAATACCCAACATCTTACTGTTGCAACAAAATCTGAAAAGTTTTTGAAAAAAACGAACGTTCATAAAATTGCGATAACTAATATTAAAAAGCAAAAGATACCAACTCAAAAAATAATGGCATCCACTAAATTGACAGCACCCACACAGAAAGCGTCTACTACGCCAGACTTAACTTCATCACCTTATACGGTGCAGATTTTTGGAAGCTATCACTTATCGGATATTCTAAACTTACAATCCAAACTTCCTATCAAACAAAATAGTTATTATGGCCAAACAAAACATAATGGAAATGATTGGTACATACTGACCATCGGTCATTATAAAACAGCACATGAGGCTAAAGCAGACATGAAACAACTCCCTAAAAAATTCCAGGAAGCATCTGCGTGGGTCAGAAAAACAAACAATGTTAAATGGCTTGCATAATGACCTTATCACTCTAAATACACAGAAGAAATTGCCACTATTACACCCTAATTAGGTATATAATTAAGATAACGGGTACCTAGATAGGATGCACGGTATGTCACTATCAGATGATACTAGCCCCAATTTACAACACGCAGATTATCCAAAAAATAATCTTAAATCCCTGGTTGTGCTAAATTTTGTTTCATTTTTGGTGTTTTCTTATGCTCAAATTGGATATGCGGAAACGACCTTAGACCACTTACCCGCTTCACTATCAATGTCAATAAACACATCTCCAACCCCCTCTTCAGGTACACCTGAATATGTCGTGATACAACCTAGCGATATCGCGACTTTCTCTAGTGAAACAGCAGCGAGCATAGCTGAACTCAATGTTCGAGAAGGCAGCCAATTTAAAAAGGGAGACGTATTAGTCAAACTAGATTGCAGGCTGCAGCAAGCAGAACTTGAAAAAGCACAAGCTCAATCCAAAACTGCTACTTTAGCCGAAGAAAGTGCCATAAAGTTAAAATCATATGGATCAATCAGCGAACTTGAATTAGTCAAAGCACATTCAGATGCAGCCATAGCAAAAGCCGAAGTCGATAAATTTAATGCTATAGTTGAAAAATGCATTATTAAAGCTCCATTTAGCGGATCAGTCGCAGAAATAATGGTTCACCCATTAGAAACAGTAAAACCTGGTGATCCACTCTTAAAAATAATGAATACTGAAAATTTAGAATTTGAAATTCAAATCCCATCTAACTGGTTAAAATGGTTAAAAATAGGATCACTTTTTTACGTACATATTAATGAAACAAATAAAAATGTCGCAGTAAACGTGATACGAATTGATCCACAGATTGAAAGCATCAGCCAAACCATTAAAATTACTGGCAGCATCCCTCATCCTGATGCTAGCTTATTACCCGGAATGAGCGGACAAGCCATTTTCCCTGACAACCCAGATCAAAAAAATAAACCGGCAGGGCAAAACCATGCCAAGTAATGATAAAATTCAATCACAAATTGAAGGTTTAGCAACTCTACTTGTCTTAGATGATGAAATACGCAAATTAAGTAATCTTAGAGAATTTGCTTTTTTTAGCACGAATGAAACCCATAGATTAATTTCATATCACACAGCCTATCTGTGGCAAAAAAAAGAATTTATCGGAACGAATCTTATTATGCAGTCAGGTACTGCAGAAATAGATGTACATGCACCAACCAATCAATGGCTGAAATATGTTATCAACAAAATTTGCGATGATGATGCTGTCAATTCGAAAAAAATTCATTTAATCAGTCAATCAGAAACTGAGCTGAGTGATATTACAGATAACTGGCCTGAAACACTGCCTCACTATTTTTTATGGTGTCCACTGCTAAACAAAACAAATGAGATTACCGGTGGATTAATCTTTTTCAAAGAAACACCATTTTCAGATTCAGAAATTAAAATGCTAGGATGGTTAATTTCAAGTTATCAATATACTTGGAATACACTGACAAAATCAGCTATCAAACCATCATGGCAAAAATTAAAAGATAAACCTTACGTTATTGGTGCAGGCATAGTGACACTGACAGTTTTATTTTTTCCAGTTCACTTATCCGTATTAGGAACAGGAACGGTTATCCCCAAATCTCCAGTATTAATCAATTCTCCTATGCAAGGAATTATTAAAGCAATTTATGTTGATCCAGGGAATCCAGTAAAAATTGGACAACTCTTATTTAGTATAGACAAAACTGAATTACAAGCTAGCTCAGAGGTCAGTGAAAAAGATCTTTTATTAACTCAGGAAAAATTACGCGCTGTCATTCAGGAAGGTTTCATACACAAAGAAAGTGATGCTGAAATACCTATTTTACAAGCTCAAATTAACATTGATAAAGCACATCTTAATTATACTAATGCCCTACTCTCTCAAGCTGATATCAAGAGCCCAGTCAATGGGATAGTTATTTTTGATAACAAAGAAAACTGGATAGGCCAACCTGCACGAACAGGTGAACGCATCCTTATTATTGCAGATCCATATGAAGTAGAAGTAAAAATTACCATTCCCGTATCGGATATTATAAAATTAGAAAAGGGAGCAAATGGGGATTTATTTCTCTATGGCGAACTTAATCCTATTCCGATAAAAATTACTACGCTTGGATATAATGCCAAACAGATGCCAAACAGAATACTCGCTTATCAATTAAATGCGTCATTTGTTAATGCGGATGACCGCCCACAAATTGGCGCCCAAGGCACAGTGAAGGTATATGGTAATTATGTACCTTTTATCTATTATCTCTTAAGACGGCCTTTACAATCAGTACGTCAAGTCATTGGAATTTAATAGGTAAAGGAGCGTTATGTCAGACAACTCAAATAGCTCTTCTTCTACTAAATTACCCCTATTAAGACGTGGCATTCATATATCCTTTAGCGATTATGATTTAGAAGGAAAACCCCAATGGATG
The DNA here is from genome assembly GCA_031291255.1 of Gammaproteobacteria bacterium. GTDB lineage: Bacteria > Pseudomonadota > Gammaproteobacteria > DSM-16500 > DSM-16500 > UBA5158. The sequence goes on along the minus strand of JARLJN010000071.1, from coordinate 61,419 downwards.
ATTCATGATGCTGGCAGAAATAAATTTTTTATCATAGGTTGGGTCGAATATGAATTATTGAGCCGATGGGATCTTGGAACAGCAGAAGCTATCATTGAATCGGTTAATCAGGAAACCACGCTGCATGTGGACATGCAAGATATAGAAAGCATGGTTAATTTTTTAAAAAATAATTTTCTATTCAAACAAAGTGGTTACCAAATACACGAAAGTGCAAAAGAACAAAAAATATTTAAAAATGATAATCCTTTTCATTGGTTAATTAATTATTATTTATTTTTCAGAATACCTCTATTCCATCCGGATAAGTTATTAGATAAAACAAAAGTAATAGGTGATTTTTTATTTAGCCGTACAACATTAATAGTGATGACTCTCTTAGGAATCATAGCGCTATATCAAATTAGCATGCAATGGGAAACATTTTCTCACACATTCTCTAGCATTTTTACATTACAGGGTTTGTTTATCTATCTCGTTGTTTTTGTGGTAACAAAATTATTTCATGAATTAGGTCATGCCTACATGTGCAAAAGGTATGGCGTTCCAGTGCCTTCATTAGGCGTTGCTTTTCTTGTATTTTGGCCCGTACTTTATACTGATACTACATTAAGTTGGTCCTTGAATAGTAAAGCACGAATGCGTATAGCACTCGCAGGAATGTGGGTCGAAACTTACGTAACTATTATAGCAGCACTCATATGGTGCAATACTCACAATACGACTTTACAAGCAATTTGTTACGTCGCAGTTGCTGTTAATTGGGTTGCAAGCGTTCTCATTAATGTAAGCCCATTCATGCGCTTTGATGGATATTATGTTTTTGCAGATTTTTTAAAGATGCCAAATCTGCAATCACGTGCATTTGCTTTAACACGCTGGCAAATTCGTCGTTGGTTATTCGGCTGGCAAGATCCACCACCCGAAAAATTTAGTTCACATATGCATAATATATTAGTCATTTATTCATTAACAACTTGGATATATCGATTCGTATTGTATGCAGGAATTGCGGTATTGGTTTACCATTTCTTCGTTAAGATAATTGGTATTATGTTATTTGTAGTTGAACTTTATTATTTTATGTTAGGACCCTTTGTTACAGAAATACATACTTGGATTAAATTAAAAGAAAAATTCAGTTGGAATGTAAACACGATAATCACCACATCAACAGCTGCAATACTATTACTTATTTTTATCACACCCGTTAAGCAAACAATTACTCTTCCTGCCACCATCAGTTACTCACACAGGTTTTTAATTGCACCTGAAGAAGGCATTATTGCAAATATTCCGCCAAAACCAGGTAGCCTAGTTAAAGCAGAGCAACCTATTATCATTATAAAATCACAAATAATTCATAATGATTTAGAAAAGGTTTACCTTGATTATATGAAATCCATTGCGGAATTACGAAGAGCCTCTGTGAATGAAAAATTTTCACACCAAAAAAACGTACTGTTATCAGAAATTAATAGAGAAAAAGCGAAATATGATACACTTTATGCATTAGCTCAAACACTTACATTAAAAGTCCCATTTGATGGTGTTATTAAGGAGCTGGCGTCAGATCTAAAGCAAGGTAATGTTGTAATGAAAAACGAATTATTAGGCGATGTGATTCAACCTAATGAACTTATAGTAGAAGCTTATGTGCACCAAATCGATAGGCATCTTATTCAAAATAAATTAACCGGCTATTTCTACCCTACCCAACTGAGTTACTCAAAGATTCCTGTTACTGTTTCTTCAATCGAAGTACTCAACTCAAATGAACTTAATTGCAATTTGTCTCAAGAATTAAAACAAGATAAAAATGCTAATGTCTACGCAGAAACACCTTGTTTCAATGTGAGTGAGCTAGGTGGAGAGATTGCGACTTATACGACAGAAGAAGGTAAATTTGTGCCGGTTGATATAGTGTACCGTGTATTACTGACGACTCAACAACCTACTATTATTAATCAAATTCTAAGAGGCGACGTTGTGTTAAAAACAGAGGCACATTCATATGCATACAGAGTGATATATAAAATAAAGAAATTATTAATTGAGCAAAGTGGGTTTTAATTATTTCATGAATGATTCTATAGGCTTGGGGATTCCAAATAATTTTCCTTCCATGACTTCAAAACCAATTTTTTGCAATATTACTTTTTGTTTTTCATCATCCACACCTTCAGCGATAATTTTAGTGCCCATCGTTTTAGACAATTCCATTAACATACTTAATGTATTCTCATTATTAGTGTAAGTCGTAAGACTACTTATCAATCGATCATCTACTTTTAAATAGTTAATCGGTAACTGAGTGACTTTTTGCAAAACTAAATGTCCTAATGAAAAAATTCCAATAGATGTTTGAACACCTAAATCGGAAATTTTCAAAAAAGCATTCTGTAATGAAGTTGCATTTTCAGCAAAATTATCAGCCGCTATTTCTAATGCTAAAAAATTAGGTTGGAATCCTGTTTCTTCCAATAAATAGATCAATTTCGAAATAAAGGTTTCATCTTGAATGAGTTTACCACTTACATTAATCGCGAGACGTTGCGGCGAAATCCCTTCTACCTGCCAATGCTTAAACTGAATAATGGCCTTGTGTAGCACATATTCAAAAATTAAAAGATTTTTATTTTCTCTTTCTGAAATTTTATTGAATTCATCAAAGGCTAATAAACCTAATTCTGAATCTTGCAAATAAGGTAAAACTTTTACACCTTCAACTTTATCATTAGTTGAATTAACTTGAGGTATGCAATATACAACTATTTGATTTAAAAAATCTGCTTTATGAAAAATACTAGCAATCTGACTCACACGATTGCTTTTATCTTGAATATCTTCATTATGAAAATAAAATGAATGAGCTGTGGTACTCTTAGATTTTTCTAATGCTTTATGTGCATTCTCCATTAATGTACTCACATTATCGCCATCAATAGGATAGATAGAAACACCAATATTCATCTTTATTGAAAAAGTATTATTATCAATAATAAAAGGCTTATCTATTACACTTAAAATGCGATTTGCAACGTAAGATGCAGCTTCTGGCTCAGTTAATTGTGCTAATAACAAAATAAACGTATTATTTTGACGAGAGATAGTATCAATTAATCGTATAGAACCTTTCAATCGACTCGTTATTTCTTTAAATAATTTATTAGTAGATTCTTCACCCAACTTATCTTTGATTTCATCAATATCGCTTACTTCTAAAGATAAAATACCAAAAATCTTACCGAAACGTTTGCTTAAGTGAAATGTTTGTAATGCTCTATCTTCAAATACTTGCGGAGAGGGTAATCCTGTCAAAGCATCTGCCGTAACGTCGAAAGATATTTGTGAATTTAATCCACTTTGTTGAGAGACTTCCTCAAATTTAATTTGCTGATGGAGAAGATCATTTTCAAGAGTAGCAGCATATTTTTGTAATTCTTTTAATTCATTATTGCGAATGAAAAATAAGTACCCGAAGGTAATTGTCAGTACTATTAAAATGAAATATAACAGCACTTTCCCCTCCTTGAATTGCCTTATCAATCATACTGGTATATACGTTCATTTTAACATTTAATGCTTTTTTATTCTATTTATTAAACAAAATGGCCTGCATTTGTGTTGATATTTGCACAAACTGTTGTAGAGTTGTCAATCAATGAGCTATCTCTTAAAAATCCATAAGTTAGAGGGGTCATCCATCGCAATTTTAGTTTGAATTTTTGCTGTGTGCATTTTCAGAAAAAGCATTAACAGTAACTAACGTAAAAACGACTAATAATATCACATTTTAATTGTTAGAACTCGAACCGAGTCCATCAATGCAGTTGGAACCCTATCTGTAACGCATCTAATTCTGATAAATCCCACCACCCAATGCTTTATAAAGAGCAACCTGATTTATTGAAACTAAACCTAGCGATTGCACATATTCATCATGTGAAACATTCGCTTGTCTCTCAACATCTAGCACGTCTAGCAAAGATGTTTTGCCATCCACATACTGAAGATTTATCAATTTAACGGTGGATTTTATTTTTTTATAAGCGGATAACAAACGCTGATTTCGTTTGCGTTCTTTATTAAAACGTATCATAGATGATTCAACATCGGCTAATGCTTGTAAAATGGTTTTTTTATAATTGGCAAATATGGCATCACGCGCTGCCTTACTTTCTTTAACAGCATTCTTTAATCGCCCACCTTGAAAAATAGGAAAGTAAATTTGTGGCCCATAAGTCCAATAACGACTTGCTGCATGAAATAAACTGCCTGAAAAAACACTGTCATATCCTACATCACCCACTAGTTTAAAACGTGGAAATTGATTTGCGATCGCAACGCCAATATTGGCAGTGGCGGCAGCGAGATCACGATCTGCCATTCGGATATCAGGACGTCTTTGTAATAAATCAGAGGGTAAAGAAGCAACATGATCTGATTTGATCACTGGAATATGAGAATATTTTTTCATGCGTTCATAAAGTGATTCGGGGCTCTCGCCTATCATTACTGCTAAGGCTGCAAGCGATGCTCTGGCTTCTGCTTGTAAAGGTGGGACAGCTGCTTGTGCGGAAAACACTTGGCTTTCTAAACGCTGCACATCAATTGAAGTTGCATACCCTGCATGGAATTGCAGTTTAACTAATTTTTCAGTTTTTTGATAAGATGCAATGGTCTCTTCTGCAATTATGATACGCTGTTGATACGTACGATATTGAATATAATCTTTAGCAACTTCTGCTGTGACTGTGAGAGCAATATCATTTGTATTTTCAATGGAGCGTTCTAAATTTGCTTTAGATGCTTCTATTGAGCGACGCGTATGCCCGAAAAAATCCAATTCCCATGATGCATCAAATCGTATATTTGTATCGGTATATGTTAATGGTATCTGGGTTGGGATAGCAGAAATAAGTTCGCTATTCGCACTTAAATGATCGCGAACCAATTTACCACTTGCATCAAGCTCAGGATATAAATCCGCAGATGTGATATTCAGCTCTGCACGCGATTGATGAATCTTGGCTTGCGCTTGTTGTATATCTAAATTTTGTTCTAATGCTTTATTAATTAAAGATATTAAAATAGGATCGGATACTGACTTCCACCAATTTTTATTTTGGGAATTTTTAATGGATGTTTTTTTAGTATCAATAAAGTGTGTAGGCATATCTTCTTTAGGCTGGTGATAATTAGGGCCTAGCATGCAAGCAGATAGCAACATGCTGCTTAACATAGCAGTCATGATAAATTTAAAAATATCAATTTTCATTTTTAGTCCTTTAATTTTTTTGTACCTCACCCTGCTTGTTTTTTAAAAATAACATAAGCAGATGACATAGTCAGAAAAGCAATAATGATCAAAGGCCACAGATCATGCCAAACGAGGGCAAAATCAAATCCTTTTAAATAAATACCCTTGCTGATTACAATAAAATGTCGAATGGGGTTAAACCAAGTGAGGCTACGCAATGGTTCAGGAATATTTTCTATGGGTGAAACATATCCTGATAACATGACTGACGGCATCATAAATGCAAATATACCTAAGAAAGCCTGTTGTTGTGTAGAGCTAAGGGATGAGATTAACAATCCTATACCAGACAATGAAATGCCATAACATAAAAGAGTAATATAGAGCAGCAACACGGATCCTTGAAATGGAATGCGATATATCCATATCGCTGCAAGTAAAATAATAGTTGCTTGAACTGATGCAATTAATAATGCAGGAACTGTTTTACCTAACATAATGTAGCCTGTGGTCAGTGGCGATACTAGAAGCTGTTCGAAGGTGCCCTGCTCTCGCTCACGGGCAATAGACATAGCGGTGACTGCCAGACAGCCTATAGTCGTGATAATGGCTATTAAACTAGGTAATATAAACCATTGGTAATCTAAATTAGGATTAAACCAATTCCTAACGACTATTGTTTTCATTAAAATTTGATGGGATATCAAATCTGTTTTGTAGTTGTCAACAATGGCTTGGACATAACCTGCTGCAATTTGCCCCGCATTAGAGCGTCTGCCATCTATAATGGTTTGCAGCGCAGCTGTTTTGTTTGCTCCAATTTTTCTTGAAAAGTCACTGGGGATACTAATCACTAATAATGCTTTTTGATTGTCTATTGTTTCTTGAACTTCGTGTATGTTATGTAAAATTTTTAACGTGGGAAATGCTTTTGTTTTTGAAAGCCGTTGCATTAATTCAAATGAATTTTGGCCTGAATCTTGATTGTAAATCGCTAAGGTACTATTTTTTACTTCTAGCGTCGCAGCAAAAGGAAATAAGGCCAATTGCATTATTACAGGAACAATCAGCAAGCGCCTGCTGTCTTTGTCATGTAATTGCACTTGTAATTCTTTTCGTATTAATGCCCAAATGCGTTTTAACATTTAATCACCTTATTCCAATCTACGCTTAGTTAATTTTGCTGTAATACCAAAAAGTATTAATGCAAAAATAAATAAAAACAAACCGTCTTTAAATAATAATTCACCCACATTTCCCGCTAAAAAAAGCGTTTGTAATGACGATACGAAATAACGAGCGGGTATAAGATAAGTCACTGCTTGTATTATCTTAGGCATGCTACTAATTTCATACACAAAGCCTGATAACATCAAAGAAGGCAAAAATGCTAAATTCAATGCAGCTTGTGCTGCGTTAAATTGATTACGTGTCGCTGTAGAAAGCCATAAACCCAAACCTAATGCGCTTCCTAAAAAAAGACTGGTTTCTATAAATAATAATAAAATGGATCCACGAAATGGAGTACCCAATATCGTAATAGCAACCAACCAGCATACAGTCATAGACATTATGCCAACTAAATAGTATGGAACCCATTTAGAAAATAAAAATTCTAACCGTGTAACCGATGTGGTAAGTAATGCTTCCATGGTTCCTCTTTCCCACTCGCGCGCGATTACCAATGATGTTAACAGCGCTCCTATTACTGTCATAATAATGGCGATAGAGCCTGGCACAATGTAGTTTCGACTAATGGCATCTGGGTTAAACCAAAAACGTTGTTCTATGTTAATGCTATTAATAATGGGTTGTCCCGTTTCTATGTTACGTAATTCCAGCCATTTTCCCCACGCTCCTATTGCATAATTTGTCACGAAATTAGCTGTATTAGGCTCAGATCCATCTGTCACAATTTGCAAGGGAGCCATTTTATTTAAGCTCTTCAGTCTTTTAGAAAAGTCAGGTTGTATAGTGATAAATCCTCTTATATTTCCAGCGGTCAATTGATTCTTTGCGTCTTCTCGTGTTTGTTGCGGCAGCATAATTAAATAAGGCGAAGCAGAAAAACTAAAGGCAAGATGTCTCGCTTCAGAACTTGTATCTTCTAATACAATACCCATACGAATTTTTGTGGAATCTAAATTAATTCCGAATCCATAAATAAATAACATTAACATGGGTAAAATGAAAGCGATCAATACACTACTGGGATCACGTATAATTTGATAAAATTCTTTGCGTGATAATGCAAACCAACGTCGCAAAGAATTATATTTTGAAAAAAAATAATCTGGTTTTGATGTTTTGAGCGTAGGTTTCTGAGAAATAGTCTGCTCGTTTGAAACTTTGTCATGTTGTTTAATAATCTCAATAAATGCATCTTCCATGCTAGGTTCAGTATGCTTTTCATCCGTCGCGAGTTTTTTTAATTGATCAGGCGTTCCAACCGCAATTATTTTTCCTTGATACACTAAAGCGACATGATCACAATATTCTGCTTCATCCATAAAATGAGTAGTGACCATCACAGTCACTCCTTTTTCGACTAACCCATTGATATGCGTCCAAAACTCTCTTCTGGTAATGGGGTCTACACCTGAAGTAGGTTCATCTAAAAATAAAACCGGAGGTTCATGCATGATTGCACAAGCAAGTGATAATCGTTGTTTGTACCCTAACGATAACTCACTTGTATTGGAATTGAGTAATGATGTTAGATCAAATGCTTCAATCATCTCAGCAATTTTAGTCGCTTGTGCTTCTCCTGTTAGACCATAAATTCCCGAGTAAAATTTTAGATTTTGCAAAACAGTGAGATCAGTATAAAGCGAAAATTTTTGTGCCATGTACCCTACTTGTTGATGGGCTTTGGCGGGGCATTTATGCATGTCTATGCCTAAGACATGAGCGGAACCAGAAGTGGGTGTCAACAAACCGCATATCATTTTAAAGGTCGTAGACTTACCTGCGCCATTGGGTCCCAATAATCCAAACACTTCTCCACGCTTAACATTAAAACTAATATGATCTGTTGCAGTAAATGAATTAAATTTTTTGGTCAGTGACTCCGCTTCTATGATATAAGCTAACGTATTCTTTTCTACAGGTTTCATCACGTTTGCGAGGGTGGAATCACCGCCAGGTCCGCCACCTAATATATCGATAAAAGCATCTTCAAATCGCGGTGGAACTTCCACTATTTCTGCATCGCTACCCGCATTCAGTAATTCAAGATTAGGAAATTGATTATGCTTTTTCAATAATAGACGTACATTGCGACCTTGAATGACACCATCCATGACTTCTTGCGTACGCAAAGCACGTTGCAAAACCAATCTATGATTCCCTTGAATATTGCGTATCTGAATACTACGGCCTGTTACTTTTTCCGTGAGAGTGCGAGGCTCTCCTGAGTAAATAATTTTTCCTTCATTCATCAACAAGACATCATCGCAAAGTTCAGCTTCATCTAAATAAGAGGTACTCCAGATAACAGTCATTCCTTTTGCAAGCAGTGCTTTTACCATTTTCCATAATTCACGTCTTGCAATAGGATCTACACCCACACTAGGTTCATCTAATAAAAGAATTTGGGGATTTCCTAACAAGGCACAAGCTAATCCTAACTTTTGTTTCATACCGCCAGAAAGTTTTCCTGCAGGCCTGGCTGTGAAATGATTCAGATCTGTAAAATCCAATAATTGTTGAAATACGATTTCACGCTCTGGATTTAAAACACCACGTAAATCAGCATAGAGAATTAGATTTTCAATCACAGTCAGATCTTCATAGAGACCAAATTTCTGTGGCATATAACCTAAAATTGCGCGCACAGCATCAAGATTGACAGCGGGATCTAGTTCATCAGTATTGTTCATCAGAGTAACATGCCCTTCAGTCGCTGTGAGCAATCCAGCAATGATTCGCATCAATGTTGTTTTGCCTGCTCCATCGGGGCCAACTAATCCTGTGATGCATCCTTTTTTTATGCGAACACTGAGTTTAGACAGTGCGGGTCCTGTCATGTCAGCAGCAGGAAATGTCTTAACAACATCTTCCAGTAAAATGGCGTATTCAGTTACCGTAGTTGATGACATTAATCACTCACTATTTTGACTGTCACAGGCATTCCTTGGCGTAGGTCATGATGAGGATCTTGCACAACAATTCGTAATCTATATACAAGTTCAGTCCGTAGATTGGTTGTTTCTACTGTTTTAGGCGTAAATTCTGCTGTTGAAGACACAAAGCCAATTTTGCCTTGGTAAGATTTATTGGGCAGAGAATCCGCATAAACTTGAACGGTTGTTCCGGGTTTTGCTTTGCTCAACTCAGTTTCTTCCACGTAAGCTCTTACCCAAACAGGATTAACTAGCGACACAGTAATCACCGTTGCATTCGCAGGCAGCATAGTGCCGGGTTCAACTGCGCGTGTTAAGACATAACCGTCTGAAGGTGAATATAAATAGGTATCTTGTAATCGTAGGTTAGATTGTGAAAGCTGCGCGATAGTCATATCTAAGTTAGCTTTTGCTTGATTTAAACCAGACAGAGCACCTTGATAATGATCAGCAGAAGAAGCTCCTGTCCCACGTAATTCTTTTTCACGTTGATAAACTGTTTGCGCGTAATCTAGCGCCGCTTTTTGTTGCTTTACTGTGGCCTCTCCTGCTTTTACTTCACGCTCATAAGGATCAGGATCTAAGCGTGCAATTAATTCTCCTTTACTGACATCATCTCCTTCATCGACTTTTAATTCTATCAAGCGACCACTCACACGAAAGGCTAAATCTACATCTCGTATATCAACATTGCCATACAACGTGAGTTGTATTTTTTTGTGATTCCATAGTGTAAAAATGCCGTAAATAACCAATAAAATAATGCAAAAAAATCCTATGCGTATAACCATATCCTTATTTTTCATAATCATCCTTGTATGTTGAAACCGGATAACGTAAACATTATTTATTTTCAATTATTCCCAAATAAATCTGATGAACCTTTCCATCATCTAACAACGAAATAACATTTTCTGTTAGCTCAACATCATCAAGCATAAAGACACTTTTATCCTGAACATGCTTAACACTGATTTTATAAACAGTGTTCCCGTAAGTATAATCCAGATTAAATCCTACCCAATCATCGGGAAGCTGTGGTGTCAGATATAGCTGATTACCCTCTTGTAACTGCAACCCTAACAATGTTTCAGTCAGTAAACGATAAAACCAACCTGCTGATCCCGTATACCAACTCCAACCACCACGACCTATATGTGGCGCCACACTATAAACATCACCTGCAATAACATAAGGCTCGATTTTATAGCGCTCTATTTCTAATGGATTGCGGCCATGATTAATGGGATTAATGATATCAACAAGTTCCCAAGCTCGCTGCTTTTCACCTAATTGAGCGAACGCCATGCCTGCCCAAATTGCAGCATGCGTATATTGACCACCATTTTCACGAATGCCAGGAACATATCCTTCAATATAACCAGGATTCGGTATTGATATATTAAACGGTGGATCTAACAACTTTACTAATCCATCTGATTCGCTAACTAAATAATAATGAAGCGCATCCATTGCTCTTTTAGCACGCGCAGGATCCGCAGCACCTGACAATACAGACCAGCTTTGAGCGATAGAATCAATTCGACATTCGCTATTGCTGGCCGATCCAAGTGGCGTTCCATCATCAAAGTAAGCACGGCGATACCATTCGCCATCCCAGGCATTTAACTCTATCTGTTGTTGCAGCTTATTAGCTTCTGCATCACAGTGTGACGCAAATTCAGTGTCACCATATCGAACGGCTAATGGTGCAAAACGTTTAAGAACGCTATACAGAAAAAATCCTAACCAAACACTTTCGCCTTTACCCTCTTTGCCAACTAAGTTCATGCCATCATTCCAATCACCAGAGCCTATGAGTGGTAAACCATGAACGCCAAATTTCAAACCATTATTTATCGCACGTAGAGCATGTTCATAGAGGCTTACTTTTTCGCTGCTCACAGTTGGCAAATCATAATAGGATTCTTCATCTGCATTTAATGCTCGTCCTTTCATGAATGAAATTTCTTCATTGAGCACAGCCATATCACCCGTCGTTTCAATATAGTGAGAAATTGCAAATGGTAACCATAAATAATCATCAGAACATCGGGTACGCACTCCTCGATTTTGTGGTGGATGCCACCAATGTTGAACATCACCTTCTTCAAACTGATGCGCAGCACACAATAATAAATGTGCACGTAATAACTTAGGTGCAACATGTGCCAGTGACATTACATCTTGTAATTGATCGCGAAAACCAAATGCACCTGACGATTGATAGTAACCGCTGCGACCCCATAATCTGCTCGATAACACTTGATATAATAACCAACCATTCGCTAACAGATTAACTGCAGGATCAGGTGTCTCTACGCGTGTCACACTGACTGTACGCTGCCAATATTGTCTTACCGAGGCTAAAGCCTCTTTTGCTGCAGTGACACCACAATAACGCTGTATTAATGTATCAGCCTCTTCTCGATTGCGTCCCGCACCTAAGGTAAAGACAATCTCACGTGACTGCCCTTCTGCTAAATTAAATGCTAACTGTATTGCACCACAAGGATCAAACCCTGCACCAACACGTCCTGACAAACACTTACGTGCTAGTGCTGCTGGTAAACTTAAGGTTTTATTGCGTCCAATAAATTCTGCACGATCTCCAGTCACAGTGCGTGCGGTTAATTGTAGATGTGTTGTTGCAGCATCAAAAAATGCTGTGCGTTCATCAAATTCCGTATTGTAATGATTCTGCGCCAATAGCGCGCCGCTTTCTGAATGTTCCGTCACTATATGCATAGCATTTTTAACACGCAAATCACCTAACACCCAAGCAACATAACCCGTAGCAGATATGCGACGTTGACGCGTAGAATCATTTCGTATCTTTAACATCACATACTTAACAGATGCTTCCAAGTCCACATACATCCATAATTCTGAGTGAATGCCATCTTCAATATGTTCGAATACGCTATAACCAAAACCGTGTCGAGCTTGATAATCGCCATGACCACGACAAGGCAAAGCAGTAGGTGACCAAACCCATCCTGTTTCATCATCACGTAAATAAAATGCTTCGCCAGCTGAGTCTTCTACAGGATCATTATTCCAAGGCGTCAAACGAAACTCATGGGCGTTCTCGGACCAAGTATAAGCTTGGCCACTTTCAGACACTAACGTGCCAAAGTTTGGATTAGCAAGCACATTAGCCCAAGGTGCAGGCGTGGCTGTTCCTTCTGCTAATCGAATAATATATTCATCACCCGCACTTGTGAATCCGCCTAAGCCATTAAAGAATTGCAAACCCTGAGGGAGCGCTCCAAGTTTATGAGCCACAGCGCTACGAAACATTTTTTTCACATCTAATGTTGGCATAGGCGGCGGACTTACACGACGACGACTCAGCTGTTCTTTCAACGTGCCACGCTTATCTGAAAGAACAACCCTTGCTACGGATTGGAACAGAATACGATCTTCCAATGGCACTAGCTCAGCAACACGTACCACGACACAACCACCATGACCTACACAAGTCATCGGTGTTATTAAACTCATAATTTGATCTTGTAATGTTTGTCGGTAACCACCTTGCTCTTCATTCAGAATGATCACATCTACCAGCAAACCTTTATGCCGCCAATACGCTTGCGCTTGAATTAATTGTTGAACTAATTCAATGTTACCCTCATCTTCAATATGCAGTAACACAATAGGCAAGTCTCCAGAAATGGAATACCCCCACAAACCGGATTGTCCACGGTTATTACTTGCTAAAATGCGTGATTCCGCACGACGCGAGCTACTCATATAAATGATAGCGCTTGCCAGTCTTCCATAGAGCTGCGCATTCTCTTCAGAAACATTAAGTTGATGCAACAATACTTGTCCATGCGTCCACGATAATCCGAAAATCCGGTTTGCTAAACGACGGTCCTGGTACTTTTCAATTAAGGCAATAGTATTAGCACGCGTATCAGTTATGCCGGTGAGAAGATCGAATGTGACTAATGCATCAGGTTCTAGCGTCACTCTGCAACGAATAGAAATAATAGGATCCAGCACTGCCCCACTCGTATTAGAAAGATCACCTTGCACAGTCATTGCAAGTGGAGAAGCCAAACTACGACCACGACCAACAAAAAGTGTACGATCTGTTTCAAAAGATAATGTAAAGGGATGCTCACTGTATACATTGAGTAAATGGCACAACCATGGTGGGCTCTCCTGCTCGTCAAGTGGCCGACGCGTGGCTAAAATAGCCTGCTTTTCGGGTATGAGTTCAGTTTCAACAAATAAATTGCTAAAAGCAGGTTGCGCAAGGTCTGCACCTTGTGACGCCAAAACAATTTCGCCGTAGCTTGTAAATTCAATAGTACGGCGAATTTTAGAACGGTTATGCATTCGTAATCGGCGTAATTCAATATCATCTTCTGGTGATACAACAACTTCAGTGTGCAAATCTAGTCTTTTATCACTACGACTAAATTCTGTATGTGCTTCTGAAAATACTGATCTAAAGTTTTCTATAACACCTGATGTAGGCTGATAGGTAGTCGACCAGAATTCCCCTGTCGCAAGATCACGAACGTAACTAAACAATCCCGTATCATCACAAGTGCTATCTTCACGCCATCTTGTCACTGCAATATCTTTCCAGCGACTGTAACCGCTGCCTGCTTGCGTAAGCACAGAATGATAACGTCCATTCGAAAGCAGCTGGACTTGCGGCGTACGTGTGTTCGGAGTATGAAATATTCGCATTGATGCTTCGGGACGTCTGACAGCAGCACTGTCATCGTGTGATTTTGGAATTTGCAAATAGGAGGCAGTTGGTCTGGGAATACGTTCCTGCAACAATAGCAATGTCGCTTGAAATAACGGATCTGCCAAAAAACGCCGCTGCATGGGTTGATCGTGTAGCAAATAGGAAAATGCTAACAGACTCATACCTTGATGATGCGTCATAAAGGAACGCACCAGCACTCTTTCCTTATCACGTGGTAAACGAGCCAATGTAAAATCAAGGGCTTCATAAAAACCAAACTTGCCCAATGCGTGCTCTTTAGCCAAGCGTTGTAAGTTTTGACACGCCGCTTCAGGTGCGACCATCAATGCCATTGCTGTCGCATAGGGCGCAATCACTAAATCTTCTTCCAAACCACGCTTTAAGCCTAATCCAGGCACACCAAATGCTCGATACAAATAATTAAATTGTGTATCGACAGCATTATAACCCGATTCTGATATACCCCATGGCACGCCACGTTGCTTACCATAAGCAATCTGTCGATTAACGGCCGCACGATACGTTTGATCAAGCAACGTACCTATATAGGTTGGCATGACAAGTAGTGGCATCAAATATTCAAACATAGAGCCACTCCAAGAGATGAGAATAGGCTCTCCACCACTTAGTACTAGCAGTCGACCTAATGCAAACCAACTGTCTTGTTGAACCTGTCCCTGCGCAATCGCAACAAAACTTCCTAATCGAGCTTCAGATGAAAGCAAATCATAGCTGCTGTTATCACGACGTTGCTCATCGACATTAAAACCAATCGTCATTAAATGGCATGCTTCATCATAAAGAAAACTGACATCTATCTGTGCCAAATTAAATGCTTGATTTGCCAGCTTGTTTATTAAGGCTATATCTGCTCTAGCCTTCTGGACTCCTGCATCAACTGAGTCTAATAACGCAATATCACGCAATGTCGCATTTCCTGCTAATCCCGGCAGTTCCGCATACAAGCTTATTTCAGTTCGGAGTGCATGACACTGCGATAAAAGTGCGTTTGACCATGTAGATATTTCAATTAATATCACATCAGACTGTGCTGATAACCTTGTCATCTCTTCTGCAGCATCACATAATTTGTCACAACAGATAACAGCTTCAGACCAACCGGTAAATGAGTTTTGAGCGCGACTCAATAAGTTCTGAAAATGGCTAAGTGCTAGCATCAGAGGTAAAGATTTAACGGCTGTCGATGCCAGAATATCCCAAGTATCTTCCAATCCATCCAGATAGCGCACATTCAACAACGGATCATCAGGCAGTGCCAACAAACCTTGTCTCAGCGTCAAAAGGTGGCCTGCTAAATTTCCACTATCTACCGTTGAAACATAACGCGGCAACAAAGGCGCTAATGTTTCAGTGCTGTACCAGTTATACAAATGACCGCGATAGCGTTCAAGCTTAGTCATAGTTTCTAATGCATTTGATGTACGCATAAGCAACTGACTTATGTTGATATAACCAAAATCATAAGCTGTTAAGTTTGCTAATAATGATAATCCCATATTCGTAGGCGATGTGCGTCTAGCTAATACTTCAACTGGAGCTTCTTGATAATTATCAGGTGGCAACCAATGATTCTCTTCATTGACGAACGTTTCAAAAAAACTCCATGTTTTGCGTGCAATTCTGTGCAAAAAACGTATTTGTGCTATGTTGAGTTTTGCTTCCTTTCGTTGAAAAGGAAGACTTAACCAACGCGCAATTAAAGGTGATGCAAACCAAAGCGCCAACAATGGCATTGCAAATAATAAAGATTCAAATCTGTCATGCATCATAAGAACTGCTGCTGTTATTACTGCAGCAAGTGGTCCCACCCACATATTTCTAATCCATGCAGCTGATGTATTTTGTAGACGCTCTGAAACTTGATCCGAGGGTGTCCATTCTAACAAATGCCGTTTGGAAACTATCATACGCCAACAAGTACGCAGAATAGCAGTAAGACTGTACCAAGCCTCATATGGCAAACAAGCCATATACAAAATCAATTGCCCAGCACATAACCATGCTGCATGAATAATGTTAGCAACATGCTGACTAGGCAGCATATCTCTAGGTTTGCGCACCAATTCAATCAAGCTTTTCACGATTGACGGCAATGCAACCATAGCGAGCACAGTGCCTAGCCAAAAAAATGTAGCGGGCAAGACTGTCCAATTCAATCCTAATAACAACATGAGTGCTATGGGGACTAAACTCCTTCGCAAGTTATCCGCTATTTTTAGTTTTGATAAAAAAGATAACGGATTAACAACACGAGAACCCTTAGCGTTTAATACGCTTGGTAACAACCAGCCTGCCAGTTGCCAATCTCCTCGTATCCAACGACTACGACGCGTTGCATCTGCTAAATAACTACTGGGAGATTTTTCATATAATGGCACATCACTCAAAAACCCGGATCGCAAGTAACAACCTTCTAACAAATCATGGCTGAGAATACGATTGTCTGGAAAACGCTGCCCCAACACTTGTTGAAAAAGATCAACATCGTAAATGCCTTTACCTATGAAAGAGCCTTCATGGAATAAATCTTGATAAACATCCGATACAGTACGAGTATAAGGATCAACACCAAATTCATTGCCGCAAAGCCGCACATAACGTGTTAAACCAGAACTTGGTAATGCTTCTGCCACACGAGGTTGTAAAATGCCATAACCCTCGACCACTCGTTGTTTAGAATCATCAAAGCGAGGTCTATTCAATGGATGTGTCATCGTACCGACAAACTGTTTTGCTGACTCGCGTGGTAACTGTGTGTCACTATCTAGCGTTATGACATATTTAACATTAGCAAGTATGTCTGTATTCCCTACGATTAAAGAAAAACTCGTCTGATTATTTCCTCGCAGCAGATTATTTAAATCTAATAATTTGCCGCGCTTACGCTCTTTACCCATCCAAACATTTTCATTAGCGTTCCACTGGCGTGGGCGATGACACAGGAAAAAAACCTCACTACTCTCTCTGGGATAACACTTATTCAATGCGGTAATTTGTTCGTTAGCTAAAGTCAATAGCGCATCGTCTTCAGGCATATGCTCTGCAGGTGCGTCATTAAAATCAGTCAGCAACATAAAATGTAAGTTATCATCGCGATTACCGAGAAAACGGACTTCTAATGCTTCTATTAACGATTCAATTTCCGCAGCACTTCCCAACATAGCTGGAACGACTACCAGTGTACGCCATTCAGATGGAATACCCATCGTAAAATCCATGCGCGGTAAGGGCCGTGGTGCCACCAATAATGTTGCCCCCAAATTAACAAGAGCAAATGATAATTGGCTGCCATACACCACAATTACGGTACCCAATACCAAAAGCCATACATCATTTATAGCACTTTGACTTGCTTGCAATAACAAGGCGTAAGTCAATACACTCGTCAGAAGAATGATAGATCCTAAATAAAAAAGTAACGCCCGCTGACGTACAAAGTAGCAAATTTTCTGCCATAAGGAACCCTTTATGCCTAGCGCTTTTCCCAATTGCGGCAAGCCTGAGTCAATTAAATAAAAACCCACATGGCAGTAACGAAGAATGTCAGCATTTTCACTTTGATCTGGTGATAGGCTGTCCAACTTTGCTTTAGCTAACTGAATCGCGCATGCAGCAACCTCTTCTTCAGACCGTAAACTTACGCGCGAGAGACGTTCCACTACATGGCGATAACGATCACGTGTACCAAAATCCATTTTGCTATAAATATTGGCTGGATCTGTCAGCAGTGTCTGATTGACCAAACTTAAGGCTTCAACAAAATCTCGCCAATTAATTTCACTTAAACGACGTAAGCTTGCAATACTATTACTGACGGTAACTCGATTAGCTGCTTGGTACTTAGTCTCCTCTTGAACCAACTGTTCTATCGTCAACCCCTCTTCTGCGAGGTGTTGCTCAATCCAGCTAAGTGGTAATGCTAAGGCAGCACCCTGTAGACGCCGTGAAAATTCTGCTACAAAAGCACTGCTCATCTGTGGATCTGAACGCGCCATGTCTGCAATGATTTCCACAAGTTTCTTAGGATCCGATGAAGCAACATCTACCATGAGATCTGCCCAGTGGTCTGCTAAATTTCTGTCGTTTCTGTCGGTAACAATTCGTTTACTGGCAGTACTTAAATTTTCAATTAATGCTACACCCAATGTGATAGGAATTGCCCATAACTCACCTAAGGTCAGTGAGGTAACACTTTGATAGGCTGCGATGAAACGACTCAAGCTTTCTAAATCCAAACGTCCGTCACGATGCTCAATAACTTGTACTGCTATGTCATAAACCCGCGGGTATCCTGCTAAACCACCGGCTAACTGTGGCAAAGCTCTGCCGTATCCTTTAGGTAAATGATGCCGTATTGCCTGAATTTGTTCTTGTATCAAATAAAAATTATCGAGCAGCCATTCGGTTGCAGGCGAAAAACTATCCGTCTTTTTTTGAGATAAAATATCGCATGAGTTAATTAATATAATTTCGCTATCGGATAAACGACTCAGCAATATATCTGCGGTAGGCTTTTTTGTCAGTGTATGCGATAAGGCTAAAGTGACACCATGACGTTCCATCTGATCAGCATTAAATAGCTCAGATGGAATAGGTGGCTCTATGAGACCTTCAGCTGATGCTTTGCTTTTTAGGTGTAGCCATTCTTGAATGCTACTGATCAGGGTTTTGCTGTCCATTTTTAAAATCTATCCTTATTAAAAGCGCTACATTTGTAGCGTGGACAAAGGCGCACAGCGCCGTGTCCGCGAAGTTTGACGCATCCACTCCCGGACTCGCTGCGCTTAGTCCGGGCTACAAAAAAATAATACCGAATACTTACAAGTAGCCTCCGGTAAAACCCGCACGTTTAAGCCCATTAATAAGATAAGGGCATCTACGCATTATATTCCACAACAAGCCTGTACGATAATTTTCAGTCATTAAAATAATGGGACCTTGGTTAATCCCATAATGCCAAGGTGATACCCATCCATGATGGTGAGATTTTGTGATATACGTCCGATTGAAAGTCGCTTTGAATCCATAACGATTCCCTTCTTTCAGTTTCAGATCATAAATACAATGGTCTATCATAGGCAGAACAATTTCTGGAGCAAAGGGCAAGGATGCAACCGCCGCCCAAGGTGCAACTGTTCCATCATCAGGGCCGTAGGGCACAGCACGAGCGATGTAATTAAAGAATTGACGTTCAATTCCATTGATTTTAAGAATCTCAGGACCAGGACCATCGCTGGCAGTCAGTCCCCAACAGCATGCACTATAACCGACGAAATCCATCGGATTATTGATAGCATACTCATGTTGTATGTATGTCGCACGTCTACTGTTCTCAAAATAATTACTGTTTTTTTCGCGCATAAATGCATCTTGAATATCACGAAAATCGACCCAAACATGTGAAAACTGATGAGTGAATAAGGATCCCGCATAAAGATAATCGTAACCGTATATTTGTTTCCATTCATAAGTGCTAACCCATGACGTATAACTGCTTTCGGGCAATGGATGCGTAGGTGAACCTAAACCTAAAATATATAGCAGCATGGCTTCGTCATAACCTTCCCAACGATATTTTAAAAATCCAGTTTCTGGTTTCCAACCATGTGTAACGGTATCGCCCTGATTTTGTGCCCATTGCCAGTCAGCGCGACAATAAAGTGCATCAGCAAGAGTCCGAATTTCTTTTTCTTTTTCAGTGCTCGCATCAAAATAAATCGCTGCGGCCAACATACCTGCTAATAAAAATGCAGTATCTATAGTAGATAATTCACATTGCCACACACGTCGTCCCGTTTTCATATCTAGAAAATGATAATAAAAACCTTTATAGCCAGTCGCATCAGGTTCAGGTCCTTGTGGACTGTTCCAAAAAAAACGTAAGGTATTCAGGGTGCGTTCTACTGCTTGAGTACGAGACATAAAACCACGCTCAACAGCAAGAGGATAAGATGCAAGCGCCAATCCAGTCGCGGCTATACTAGCAGGCCAGTTATCTGAAGTTTTATCTAAAATTAATCCATTAGTTAAATTAACTTCATGTAAAAAATAATCGAATGATTCACGTTGAAGTTTTTCTAACTCATCAGCTACAGTTAATTTATTGTGTGCCATCAGGTACTTTCCCCCAGTATACGTAATGTGGCTTCGGTAAGTGAATGCACTGTGTAGTCTGCTGGTGGTTCTGGTTTTTTTTCAGTATAACCTCTATCTATCCAAATTGTTTTGCACCCAGCATTTTGCCCTGCGCCTATATCTCGCCAGCGATCTCCTATCATGTAACTGTGAGCTAAAGCTATATTATATTTTTTTGCTGCAGCTAGAAGAAGTCCAGGGTTTGGTTTGTAACATGCGCTATTTTCTTTATAACAAATGAAAACATCATCAAGAGATAATTCAGAACGTATTTTATGATAAATTGCATCAACATCAGCTTGCGTCATTAAACCACGTTCAATATCAGGTTTATTTGTTACGCAAATTAATAAATAGCCTGCGGATTTTAATTTATCTAATGCAGGTTTAACTTCTTCTGGAATCTCGAGTTCAGCAAGAGTGGTGGGCGCAACAGGATTTCCATCTTTCATGATTGCTTTATTTAAAACACCATCGGAGTCGAGGAAAATAGCTTTTTTAGACATTCAATGTAAACCTCTTAATGTCATATCGTTGTACATAACTATTGGATACCTAAAGGATTTTTAACTTCCTAATTGTATATGATGATATGATAACATATTGAAAAGAAGCGACATATTAAAGGAATAATATGCCCAGTTTTTTAAAATTAAGAATTATTGTGACCACTCTCAGCGTGCTGTTTATATGCTCTTATACTGTGAGTGCTCAAGCTCTAATCAATATTGTGACTGCTGAAAATTTCTATGGTGAAGTTGCTAAAGAAATTGGCGGCCCTTATGTTAATGTAGTCAGCATTCTTAATAATCCTAATCAAGATCCTCATCTTTTTACAACGAGTTCCAGTACTGCAATAGCTCTTTTAAAAGCAAACATCATCATTTATAACGGTATAGATTATGATCCATGGATGCAAACCCTATTATCTAATCAAAAGAATAGTCATATCATTGTCGTTGCTGACCTAATGAATGTAAAAAATGGAGGTAATCCGCATATTTGGTATATGCCAGAAACGATTCCAACTTATGCAATAAAATTAGTTGATACGTTAAATCAAATCGATCCTGCTCATCGTGAATATTTTCAAAAACAATTAAATAATTTTAATCAATCCTACCAACCTATCTTTGAAAAAATAAAAAATCTTAAACAACATTTTAATAACACCTCAGTGATTGCAACCGAACCGGTTTTTAATTACATGGTTGAAGCCATCGGACTTAAGATGCATGGCGAAGGATTTCAATTAAGTATGATGAATGATGTGCCACCGACTTTTTCCCAAGTCAAACAATTTGAAGACGATCTGCGTCAGCATTCTGTTCGTATTGTAATTTTCAATAATCAAGTCATTAATCCATCGATTAAACACATGCTCTCTATCGCCGAAAACGAAAAAATTCCTGCTGTCGGTGTCAGTGAGATAATGCCAATAAATCTCACCTATGTTCAGTGGATTTTGCAAGAATTAAACCTACTCGAGAATACTTTAGTTTTAGAAAAAATGAGAGAGACTCATCATGATTCAATCCGAGAATAATGTGATAATAACAGAAAATCTTTCAATTGGGTTTAACCATCACCCAATTGTTTCTAATATCAATCTTACGATTCATAAAGGAGAGTTCATTGGAATTCTTGGTCCAAATGGTTCAGGTAAAAGTACTTTTTTTAAAGCATTATTAGGTTTTATTAAACCATTGTCTGGGAAAATTTTAATATTAGGTTCTACACCTCAACATGGCCACTCACATATTGGTTATATGCCACAAATGCGCAGTCAAATGTCTATAGCTAATTTAACAGCTCGATCTATTCTTGAGGCGTCTTGCAAAGGAAGCTGTTACGGCTTACCTTTGCCATCAAAATCAAAAAATTTAGAAATAGAAAAAGTATTAGAGCTTGTTAAAGCAATTGATTATGCGGACAGATCTTTTCGTCAACTTTCAGGTGGTGAACGACAACGAATCTATTTAGCCCAAGCCTTGCTTGATTCACCCGAAATTTTATTATTAGATGAACCTCTATCCAATCTCGATCCTAATATCCAAGAAATATTTATTAATTTACTCGCGGATATTCAAAATAATTTAAATGTCACCATTCTTTTTACTGCTCATGATCCTAATCCATTACTCCGTGTGATGAATCGCGTGTTGTTTTTTGCAAGAGGCAAAGCAGTCATTGGGTCAGTCAATGAAATTATTACCAGTGCAACATTAAGTTCATTATATGAAACTAAAATCGAAGTCATTCACCTGAATCAACGATTGTATGTAATAGGCGATGGACAAAATATTTTAGGTGAGGTAGCACATCATCATGATTGACTTGAGTATATTTAATTACGACTTTATGCAGAATGCAATTATAGCAGGGACTTTTGCAGCCATTCTTGCGGGTGCTGTCGGCTATTTTGTTATTATTCGTAATCTTTCTTTTGCTGCACACGCACTGGGTCATATTGGATTTGCTGGGGCAAGCGGAGCATTACTTATTGCTTTGTCGCCTATTACAGGACAATTTATTTTTACTGTATTCGCTGCTATTGGAATGGGTGCATTAGGTGAGCGAATTAGCAAAAGTGATATGATTATTGGGATCGTCTTATCTTTTTGTTTAGGACTGGGAAGTTTATTTTTGCATCTCTACAATGGCTACGCAGGACAAGCGACGATTATTTTATTTGGAAATCTGTTGGGTGTATCAAGTCACGATCTTCATATTATGTTTTGGTTAATGATATTGAGTCTACTCTCTCTGACTCTTATTGCAAAACGTTTGCTATTTGCTAGTTTGGAACCCGAACTTGCCGAGGCAAAAGGAATTTCATTGGTATGGTTATCTATTTTTTTTATGATTATTATGGCAATCGCAGTGACATTGGCAAGCCAAGTGGTTGGAGTCATTCTCGTATTCACGTTGGTAATAGGGCCTGCTGCAATTGCTGTCCAATGGACGCATCATTTTTGGTCTGGAATTTGTTTGAGTATGCTTTTAGCAATTTTTATTGTTTGGATAGGAATCAGTTTATCTTATGTTACAGACTGGCCCATTAGTTTTTGGATTAGTGCATTAGTATTTGCGATTTATCTCTTAACCTCATTAAAGAATATTCAGTTTTTCAGAGTAAGCAATAGTGACAAATAATAAAATGATAAAAAATATCCTAGGTTTATCAAACGAGGAAGCACATAAACGGTTTCTTCAATATGGTTTAAATGAAATAAAGGAACAAAATCAAAATCAATTTTTGCTGTTACTTAATAAATTTTGGTCACCTGTACCGTGGATGCTTGAAGTCACAATTATTCTTCAACTTTTTATAGGTAAATTTGATGAAGCTATTATTATAGCGGCACTATTGGTATTTAATTCTCTATTGAGTTATTTTCAAGAAGAACGTGCAAATAAAGCTTTAATACTTTTAAAACAGCATTTGTCAATTCAGGCGCGAGTGCTTCGACATTCGCAATGGCAATTAATTCCAATTCAAGAATTGGTTCCAGGCGATGTTGTACATTTACGCATGGGGGATATTTCACCTGCGGATATTCGCATACTCGAAGGTAAAATTTTAATTGATCAATCCATTCTAACCGGGGAATCTTTACCCATTGAAAGTGATATTGGCACAATCGCTTATTCTGGAGCAATCATTAATAGAGGCGAAGCTACTGGCGAAGTTATTGCGACAGGAAAAAACACTTATTTTGGCAAAACAGTTGAATTGGTACAAGTAGCAAAATCATCGAGCCATATAAAAAACATTATTTTTACTATCGTAAAATATCTAGTGATAACCGATATTTTTTTCGTAGCATGTGTAATTGTTTATGCTCTACTTACAAAACTGCCATTCACAGAAGTATTGCCGTATATTTTAATTTTATTGGTAGCCTCTATTCCAGTCGCTCTTCCAGCTACATTTACACTTGCTACTGCAATGGGCGCTATGCTGTTAGCGAGAAGAGGAGTACTTGTTACACATCTCACGGCCATTGAAGAGGCTGCGACGATGGATATATTATGCCTTGATAAAACCGGCACGATTACTCAAAACCAACTTAAATTAGCTGCATTAAAACCATTTTCCTCTTATACAGAAGATAGCTTATTGTTTTTAGCCGCAATTGCTAGTGATGAATCAACTCAAGATCCCATTGATAAAGCTATTTTATTCGCTGCTCAAAGTCGCAATTTACTCACTACTATGCCTGAACGAATTAAATTTATTCCATTTGACCCAACTTATAAACGCACTGAAGCAGTTTTCAATCAAAAGGGTAAAGAAATTCGTGTATTAAAAGGTGCGCCAGATATTATTATAAATTTAATTCCAAATACTCCTAATATATCGGAAGAAATTTATAAAATGGCGCACATGGGTCATCGTATATTGGCTGTTGCAGTTGAGTCAGAGCAGCGTGGAATCTTAGAATTCGCGGGACTTATTGCTCTTTATGATCCTCCTCGAGCTGACTCCAAATCGCTTATAAAAAGTTTAAAAGAATTCGGGCTAAAAATCTGCATGGTCACCGGTGATGGGATTGTGACTGCAAAAGCTATTGCAAATATGGTTGGCATGGGAAAAAAAGTATGTTCCGCATCAATCATTCAGAATGAAATGAAATCAGATGGATTAGATTGTGATGTATTTGCTGGCATGTTTCCTGAAAATAAATTTCAACTAGTACAGATTTTACAAAAAGGTAACCATATTGTTGGCATGACAGGAGATGGAGTCAATGATGCTCCTGCACTTAAACAAGCTGAAGTGGGGATTGCAGTTTCAAACGCAACGGATGTTGCAAAAGCAGCAGCTTCTATTGTCCTAACCGAATCTGGATTAAATGGCCTGCAATTTGCTATTGAAACCAGTCGACGCATATATCAGAGAATGCTTACTTATACACTTAATAAAATTATTAAAAGTTTGGAAATTATTGTTTTTCTTAGTTTGGGCGTAATGTTGACAGGAAATTTTATTATCACACCTTTGCTCATCGTCCTTTTATTATTTGCTAATGATTTCATGACTATGTCTATTGCAACGGATAATGTGACATATTCTCACAAACCAGAACATTGGCATATTTCGAATTTGATGATGATTGGTGCAATTATTGCAGCTTTAATTTTATTACTTTCATTCTCGGTGTTCTTTTATGGTAAATATGTACTTCATCTTACTTTACCACAATTACAAACCTTGATATTTGTTATGCTTGTTTTCACAGGTCAAGGCAATATATATCTTATCAGGGAGAGAAAACATTTTTGGAATTCATTGCCCGGAAAATGGTTGATTTTAAGTTCATTATTAGATATTAGCATAGTGAGTACTTTAGCTATTCGAGGTATCTTGATGACGCCCCTCCAGCCTCTACTTATTGTTAAGTTATTAGCTATTGTGATCGTTTATCTCGTTGCTATTGATTTTTTAAAGATTCGGATTTTTTCTCATTTTAATGTGCATTAGTAAATATTGAAACTCAGATTCTGTTTTTGTATTTTTGCTCTCGTAACATTTTACCAGAGCAATACCAAATGAAAGAGGTGAGTATAATAGATATATACCCATCTATTGCATAATGCCATGCTAAATGAATAGAAGCAATGAAGATAAAGGTGAGAAATACAAAACTCAATAGACAAAGCTATTTGTTACGTTTGCTGCAAATAAGAAAACACAATGTTGCCATAGAAAGATGCATACTTGGCATGGCTGAAACACCTCCACCAAAAATCAAAGTATTATTCATCAAATCAGTCAATAGTGACTTTTGAAGATTGATTATCCAAGGCGATGCATTGTTGGAAAGATATGACATCAAGGGTGCATAAGGGTGTAGCTTGTCATGGGAAAAAAAATCATAGTAACAAGGACCCGCTGAAGATAAACAATACGCCAAGATAGTTCCTAAAATAATCCAGCTCAAAATGAAAGTTAAAAAAAAACTGCATACGGTAAAAACGTTCTTTGGTGTTTGCTTGCCAAACAATGATTCCTGCCAGCATGACAAACCAAAATCCACATATTTTGCATAAAAATAATGTAATAACTGGGTAACCTACAATAGGTTGTAATAATTGCCATGGCTGATGATGAAAATGTATAACATAATCCCAATGCTGAATGTTTTATCCCAAGAAAAGGGAGATATAAAAGGTATCAATTGCTTATTCATCGCAATATGGGCAAAAAAATGAGGATAAGTAAAAAAATTAATAGGGTTCCATAAAATTGTTGTGCTGTTAAAAATTTATTTTTGATATTAACTGCAAAATGTCGCCAAACCGGTTTAATGTGAAAATTTTGTATGAAATATCCGATACTATAGAACATCAAAAAAGTCACCAGGCATATGCTAGCAACAAAATAAAAAAGCATGATATATAGATAAATAGTAGATAAAAAATAAAAGTCGAACTCAGGATGCTGTTTATAAACATAACTTGAAAATATATCACTGCCAATCATGTATAAAGTGCAGATAATTATCAATGGCAAGTATTCTCTCAATGAAGATAATAAGGGTTTTTCTATGAGAGTTATCTGTATGACTTCTATAAATGGAGTGCTTATTTCATCCCGCATTTTTTATCTCTTTAATATAGATACTTTGGGTTAGTGAGTACGGTCGTGCAAAAACATTCAGTTTCTAGCATTAAATATTACTAATTAAGTAAATTGTAAGAAATACACCGATACAAAAAACTATTAATGTGAGCATCACATCAAGCGCGATAGTGGGTTTGTAGGCATCATTGCTAATTTGAGTTTCGACTTTTTTATACTTAAAAAAAGCGAGCAAACATATTAATGCGCCTAATGCTACTAAAATGATTCCAAAAATTGCAGAGTACCCTGGAAGCGGGGAAATACTGAGCGTGGTGGGTACATACGATTTTCTGAAAAAAAAGACAATCTGTTTAAGAAACAGAGAAAATTTTTCCACCACAAACCCAAACGCCATTATACCTAAGCTCGTTCTAATCCATGCGAGAAATGTTCGCTCATTTGCCATGTGATCA
Source organism: Gammaproteobacteria bacterium (assembly GCA_031291255.1). Taxonomy (GTDB): domain Bacteria; phylum Pseudomonadota; class Gammaproteobacteria; order DSM-16500; family DSM-16500; genus UBA5158. The sequence continues at coordinate 34,094 of JARLJN010000071.1, read as the reverse complement.
CGAAGATTAGATAAGGAAGTGCTGGTATTAGTGCTTATATTATTTTGCATATGTTACCCTCCGCCACCATTTAATAAAGCTTTAGACCCACTAGCCTGAAGCAATTTTGTTCGTGTATCTTCAATTTCAGTTTCAACACGAGCCAAATTACGGAATGCTTCTCTAGAATCAATTAATTCGCCTTCTAGAGAAAAGTACCGTTTCTTTGCTGTATTAAAGGCTTTGTTCGCCAAGATAAATTCATAATTAAGATGTTGTAGTCTGACTTGTGATGATCTGATTATTTCATCGTACTTAGCATTCATTATGCCTAGATATTGTTTTTGTGCTTCCAAATCTTTTTCACTTTCAGATACCAGTGCTTGAGCACGATGGACTTCTCCGCTGGTGTGTAAATCTAAGAGAGGAAAAACAACACCAATTCCAGCAGCATAATCCTTTTTCTTAACTAGACGCGCATCCGCCATTGCGCCAACACTTGCGACAGCAACTATCTTCGGGTAAAAACCCGCTTTTTGTTGTTTTAATCTTGCATCAGCAACTTGAGTACTCTCAATTGCTCGTAATATAATTGGACTTGACTCCATTCCCGCATTTGGATCAAGTGCGCTGGTCAATTGGCTGGGTAATGGCGGGCATGAAAAAGTCTTGTCTGGCATTCCCATGATAACTGCAAGTTCGCGAACAGCCTCATTTAACCGCGATGCAAAAAAAGCTTGTGCTGTCTGTGCTTCTTCTGTTTGTGCTTTTGACAGGTACCGATCTACTATTGAGCGTTGACCTGTATTTACAAATTTCTGCGCTTCTTTAGTGATAATCCCCGATTCATGACTCAAACGTCCCCATGTGTCGCGTTGAGTCCTAAAAAATGCGCAGTCGTAAAATGTTTGTAATGCTAATTGCTTTACTTCATAAAGCTTTACTCTTGTATCTTGCTTACTAAATTCAGCTTCACTTTTCGATGCTTCAACATCATAGTATGTGCGACCGAAGTCATAAATGGTTTCTTGTGCTACTAGACCTGCTCCATAACCTGAGCGATATGGCGAACCCATCAAACCTGTTACATCTACTCCCACTGATGAGCCAGGAAATCCAGTGCTTTCAATCGCTTCTAAACTTAATGTTGGATAATAATTTGATTTTGCAATATCAATCGATTTTTTTGCAGCTATTTCGTGAAATTTAGCAGCAGATAATCGAGGGCTATTAATTTCTGCAAGTCGCATTACTTCATCAATAGATATAGGCGGGTTATCTTTTGCTAAAAGGCTAATTGGAAATACTGCTTCTAAAACCGCTAGAATTAAAATCGAAATTTTTTTCTTCATTCAGCTACCTTCTTTTCTTTAGGGTGATGCATCTTGATCATGAGACGATAAAGAATTGGGACGACAAATAATGTCAGCAACGTTGAAAGAAGTTGCCCACCAATCACAGCACGGCCAAGTGGTATATTTGCTTCAGCGCCATGACCCAGTCCAATTGCCATAGGTACTAGACCTAGAATGGCTGCTAGCGATGTCATCAAGATGGGTCGCAAACGCGCTTTGGCACCTGATACAATTCCTTGATCAATATGCCCATGTAGCTTGGTATGATGAGTCATAAACTCGATCAATAAAACACCGTTGGCTACTGCAATACCAATCATGAAAATAGCACCGATTGCTGCTTGTATGCTGAAATAGGTATGTGTCACTATCAACATAAATACAATTCCAACAAGCCCCAATGGGACAGAAGTCATAATAATGAGAGGAAGTAAGAATGAACGAAATTGAACAACCAGAATTAAATAAACTAATATTGCTGCTAATAAAAACCCACCAGCCAAAGATTTTACAGAATTTTTCATTTCAGAGACTTCACCACGCATATTGATTGAATAGGCCTCTGGTACAGTCGTTTTCGTAATAATTTTTTGAATATCACTGGCCAAGCCACCGATATCACGATCCTGTGCATCCAGATAAATATCAATTACGGGTCTAAAATTAACGTGATCGATTTCAGTTGGCCCGGTTGTTTTTGTAATAGAATCTATACGACTCAAAGGGAGAGTACGATTGCGTTCAAATCCTTGAATTGGGATATTCGCTAATTGTTCAAAACTAGAAACCTGATTTGCTGGAAATTGAACACCCATTAAATAATCAATCCCAGTTTTTGGATCAACCCATATATCATTTGAATCAAATGTAGAGCTACCTGTGACTGCACTAACTATATTTTTAATAATTTCATCAGTAAATATCCCTAAATCCATGGCTTTTTTTCTATTAATATCAATTGAAATAACGGGAGCATCAAACCGCTGTTGAATTCGCACATCAACGGCACCCTGCAATTTTTTTATCTCGTCAGCAAGTGGAAGAGCGATAGCATAAGACTGCTTAAGGCTAGGTCCTTCAATTTGTATATCAATGGGTGCTCTTAATCCTCCATTGAGAGCTGAAGTCAAAAGTCCTCCTAGTTCAACGCCCATATCCACATTAGGATATTCTTTACGAATATGTTCACGAATTATTTTGGCATAATACTGTGAAGTGTGATGTCTATCTTTAGTAAGTTCTACATCAAAGAAAACGTCTTGAGTTCCTACGTTAGGTGTAAATGCAGCAGGAAATCCATAGTAAACCCCCGCGTTAATAATCGTCATATCTAAATCTTCTGGAGCAATCCATTCATGAATTTTTTTATCCATGATTTGTGAAAAAGCAGCTGTTTCTTCAATGCGTGTACCCGATGCTAAACGTAGATCAAGAATAAAATTTCCTGTGTCTGCTCTTGGAAAAAGTTCAGTACCAATTAAAGGCGTTAACAATATTCCTATCACAAATAAAATAACTGCGCCTGACAAAATGAATGTTCGATGATGTAATGCACGTTCAAGTGTTTTCCCGTAGGATTCAGTCAAGCGGTGTACAATGTTTTGAGTCCATTTGAAGAAACGCGGTAACTGATGTGAAGGATTAATAGGTTTTAAGCATCGAGATGCAAAGAGTGGCATAACAGTCATTGCAACGAGATAGGAGCCAATCATGACAAACATGACTGCTTTTGCTAACGCTGCAAATAATATTTTTACAATCCCTGTTAAAAACACAACTGGGAACAATACGATAAGAGTCGCTAAAGTAGATGCAAGTACAGGCATTGCAACTTCTGAAGCACCTTCGAATGCTGCGTGGCGTATTGATTTTCCGGCTTCTAGCTTTTTACTAATATTTTCCAAAACAACAATGGAATTGTCTACAAGAACACCGATTGATAACGCTAATCCACCTAATGTCATGGCATTTATGGTTTGTCCAGCCGCTTGCAATCCAATAAAGGCCACTAAAAGCGAAAGTGGCAAAGAAAGCAAAATACCAAAACTCGCGCGCGGGTTGCCTAAAAAAAGAAAAATCATTAATGCGGCTAATCCGCCGCCTAATAATGCTTCTTCAGCGATGCTGGCTATTGCATGTCGAATAAAATAGGATTGATCAGCAACAAGTGTGAGCTTAACGCCATTTAATCGTTTTCCTAATCCTTTAATAGTCTCTTTTACCTGCTCTACAACACGAATAGAGTTTCCACCTGGTTGACGATACACAGGTACGTAAACTTGTTGCATTCCATTAATGAATACCATGTTTGTTTGAATCTGGCCTGAATCTTGTGCTCGTCCTACCTGATTGAGATAAACAGATACTCCATATTCTGCGCGCAATGGAAAATCGTTCATGTCTGAAATATTTTCAACTAACCCATTACTTATGATTTGATAATCAAAATCGCCAATTTTGATATCCCCTGATGGGATAAAAGTGTCAAGACGTGAAAGTCGATTTAAAACACTGACCGGTGAAAAATTAAATTCTTTGAGTTTTTGCGGATCGAGATAAATAACAACTTCGCGTGGAGTTCCCCCCATGACCGTTGGAGCCATAGCGCCTGGAACAGCTTGAATAGCATTTCGTACGTCATAACGAGCTGTATCATAAACTTGTTCTATTGTTTTATTTTCTCCATTCACAACAACAAGAGCTAATGGAACAGCCGCCATGGGATCAAAGGGTAATATAAGAGGTGGCTGTGTGCCAGGAGGCAGTTTTCGCAAAACAGACATCACAAGTGATGTAACTTGTGTAATAGAAGTATTAAGATCAGATTCAGGCGTAAAGAAATTTTTTACGATACTCACGCCAACTAAAGATTTAGACTCTTGCCTTTCAATGCCAATCGCTTGACCTGTATAACGTTCAAAGCGCCCACTTAGATTTTGTTCCACGCTTTTTACAGGCATACCTGCATAAAATGAAAGAATTTGTACTGCTGGCAAATTAGCAGAAGGCAATAAATCCTTAGGTAATTTAAAAATAGCAAGAGTACCAAGAATAACAATAAATAAACAAGCCACCACAATTAAATGTGGGTTCTCAATTGCGATAGAAACCAGGCTTTTTGTTTTAAAACTTCCGTTGTTTTCTTCCATCGCATCCCTGCTTTTGAGTTATCCAATTATAGTTAAGTATAACAATATGCTTAGTGTAGATATACCTGTTATACCGTGGGAAAGCTTAATGTTGTAGAAGCCAGTCTATCGAGATACCAAATTGTTTTTCCCTGTATGCAATGAATTAATTGTGCAGGATAGTGTATAGGATCAAGTTTTTCCTCTAACACTTCGTGCACGGCATTTGCTTTGTTTGCACCCGTCACCAAAAAAATAATTGCTTTCGCATTGTTAATTGCAGGTGGGGTTAATGTAATTCGATTCATATTTAATTCAGAAACATAAAGTGAAGCGACAAGCTGATTATTATTCGTTAATGAGTGATTTACAAAATGTTTTACTAGGTCACTTGAAGGCATGAGAGATGCGGTATGCGCATTATCACCCAAGCCTAGATAAACTAAATCGAAGTCTGGAAATGCATCATCTTTAATTTTAAATGTTTGTCTTAATGTTTGTTCGTAACTTTTTGCGACATCTTCTGAGTTATCTAATTCAGTTGGCATTCTAAAAATATTTTTTGAATTTACCGGTACTTTTGAAAATAAATGTTCATAGGCCGTATGATAATTACTTTTTTCATCAGCAGATGAAACGTAACGTTCATCACCAAAAAAAAATTGGATCTGCTGCCATGGAATATTTTTTTTATAATCTTCAACGCTAGTTAATATATCAAAAAATAATTTAGGTGTATTACCGCCAGCAAGTACAACAGAAAAATTTCCTTTAGCATTGACAGCAGCGATAGCGCGATTTTTAAAATCATTTGCACCAAATTGAAATAAATCATTAGCGGTGGGAAATATCTTTATTTCTATATTGTTAGTTAGAGTAACCATATTCGACCATCATTTTCTAATAGCTTATCGGCTTCTTTGGGTCCCCAGGTGCCAGCGGTATAGTTAGGGAAATCACGTGGTGGTAACGCTCCCCAAATATCTAAAATAGGTTGGACTAATGCCCACGCAGTTTCCACCATTTCAGCGTGATTAAAAAGCAAATGATCGCCATTCATGCAATCATATAAAATGGTTTCATATCCTGTTTCTGGTTTAATGCCAAAATAGTCACTGTATTTAAATTTCATATCAACCTGACCTAATTCCACTTTAGGACCAGGAATTTTTGCATTAAAACGCAATGAAATGCCTTCTTCAGGTTGTATGTATATGCGTAATAAATTAGGTTTTATTTTTTCATGTGCGTCAACAAATAAGGTGGATGGCCCAGATTTAAATTGTATGATGATTTCTGATTGATGAGCAGCCATGCACTTCCCCGTGCGCAAATAAAAAGGGACATGCAGCCATCGCCAGTTATCTAAAAATAATTTTAATGCTACATAAGTTTCAACTGAGGATTCTGGTGACACATGAGCTTCGGAGCGATAACCCACTTGTTCAACACCGTTTATTTTTCCAGGTCCATATTGACCACGAACAGTTTGTGAGAGTACCTCTTCTGGCGTGAGTGTTTGAACTGCTCGCAGAACTTTTGCTTTTTCTGCACGAATATTATCAGCAGAAAATGATGAGGGCGGTTCCATTGTGATAAGACTTAGCATCTGAAAAAGATGATTGGGTACCATATCTCGTAAAGCACCTGCATGTTCGTAATAACTACCTCGTTTTTCAACGCCTAAAACTTCTGCTACAGTAATTTGCACATGGTCTATATACAATCGACTCCAAATAGGCTCAAAGAGACCATTTGAAAAACGAAATGCAAGCAGGTTCTGTACGGTTTCTTTTCCTAAGAAGTGATCTATGCGGAATATTTGTTTTTCACTTACAAGTGTAAGGAGTAATGCATTTAATTTTTTTGCAGAAGCGAGATCATGTCCAAACGGTTTTTCAACGACAATACGCCTAAAATAATCACCTTCTTTTTCTGAGAGTAATGAAGCTTTACTCAGCTCAGTTGCAATGGTTTCCATGAAGTCAGGAGGAGCTGCAAAATAAAATAAGCAATTCCGACTCGCTTTCTCAGCTTCAAGGTCAGATAATTTATTTTTTAAACGTGTGTAAACATTCGAATCTGAAAAATCACCTGAAATGTAATAAACGCGATTTACTAATTGCAGACCATATTCTTTAGCTGCGGGATCGGTAACAAATTCATTGATATCTTTAATGAGTTCTGCGCGAAATGATTTGTCATCATAAGATTCTATTGCAACGCCGACTATGCAAAAATTTTTATCTAATAAACCATTACTGCCTAAGTTGCAAAGAGCAGGAAAAAGCAAACGTTTAGTTAAGTCACCCGCGATGCCAAAAATCACTAATACACAGGGTTCAGCGGGGTTTCGTATAGGTTGCGTTGGGTCTTTTGGAGTCGATAAATCATCGTGTTGCTTCATCATGAATCTCCATTTTCATTGTGTAACAAACACGAAGCTATCATTGTAACATTATACCAGAGGCCTATTTATTTTGCAGAGATGAATACTCGATCTCGAATTTCGCCACAACAACCCTATTCCATGTTAAAGTAAATCAGGTATGCTCGAAAATGATGGAAATAAATTTCTATAGCTGATTAAAAATAAAAAAGCTCAATTCTACAAAGTCTTAGCGCAAGTATTTAATGTATTAGCTGAGGAACAAATGAATGAGTAAAAGTTTATGACAAGGATAGTCAGTCCTTTTGCTGGAAAACCCGCTCAGCCTGCGATGTTAGTTGATGTCCCTAAGCTTATCACAGCTTATTATTCCGAAATGCCTGATCCAACTATCACACAACAACGCGTTTTGTTTGGTACGTCTGGACACAGAGGCTCAGCATTTGATAAAACGTTTAATGAATGGCACATTCTTGCAATAAGTCAGGCAATTTGTTTGTATCGAACGCAGCAAAAAATTAATGGTCCATTATATTTGGGTATTGATACACACGCGCTTTCTATACCCGCTTTTGCGAGTGCACTTGAAGTCTTAGCAGCAAATGATGTAGAAGTGATGATTGCTGAGCGTGGAGAATATACTCCAACACCTGCTATATCTCACGCTATTCTTGCTTACAATCGAGATCGTACAGATGGGTTTGCAGATGGAATAGTCATTACCCCATCGCACAATCCACCTCATGATGGCGGTTTCAAATATAATCCCCCCACAGGTGGTCCTGCGGATTCTGCAGTCACTGACTGGATTGAGAAAAAAGCGAATGAGTTTCTCGAAAATAAGCTAAAAGGGGTAAAAAGAATTCTTTTTGAGCGAGCTCTTCATGCCGCCACAACGCATACTTATGATTTTCTCAACACCTATATCAATGATCTAGGCTATGTGATTGATATGAATGTTATTCGACAGGCAAATATTCATTTAGGCGTTGATCCTTTAGGTGGCGCCGGCGTTCATTATTGGGAGCCCATAGCCGAACGTTATGGCTTGGATCTGACAGTTGTGAATAATGTGGTTGATCCAACCTTTGGCTTCATGACCGTGGACTGGGATGGCCAAATTCGCATGGATCCTTCATCACCTTATGCTATGGCAAAATTAGTCGCATTAAAAAATCAATTTGATATCGCATTTGCTTGTGACACTGATCATGATAGACATGGCATAGTCACAAAAAACGCTGGTCTCTTGCCACCCAATCATTATCTTTCTGTCGCCATTGATTATCTTTTTCAGCATAGGCAAAAGTGGTCTAAATCAACCTCTGTTGGAAAAACAATAGTGAGTAGTCAAATGATAAATTGGGTCACAGCAAGACTAGGTCGTAAGCTCTATGAAGTTCCTGTTGGATTTAAGTGGTTTGTGGAAGGCTTGCTTGATGGTTCTCTCGCATTTTGTGGTGAAGAAAGTGCAGGCGCATCATTGAGTCGTTTAGATGGCAGTGTGTGGACAACAGATAAGGACGGTATAGTGTTAGCGTTACTCTCAGCGGAAATCACTGCTTCTAGGGGGCGAGATATTGGTGACATTTATCATGATTTAGAAAATGAATTTGAAAAAACATTTTATGAACGTGATGATGCAAAAGCCACATTGACACAAAAAGAAATTTTGAAAAACCTTTCATCACAACAAGTTAAATCTACCGATTTAGCAGGAGAAAAGATAGAAACGATTCTTACTAAAGCACCTGGAAATAATGCTCCCATTGATGGTTTAAAAGTGATAACAAAAGGCGGATGGTTTGTTGCGCGTCCTTCAGGCACTGAAGAAGTTTATAAAATTTACGCCGAAAGTTTTCATGATGAGCATCACTTGCATCAAATATTAGAAGAGGCACAAACTATAGTGAATACCGCTTTAGAATCTGCCTCAAATGGAGAGATCAATGACATCTCATAATACTAAAACACGATGTGAAATAGGTATGGTTGGTTTGGGCATCATGGGACAAAATTTGTTGTTGAATATGGCTGATCATGGTTTTGTCGTAGCAGGATATGATAAGGATAAAGACAAAGTTGATAGCCTGCTCAAGGAAGCGAAAGAACAGCAAGTCTATGGCGCTACAACTGTAAAAGAATTCATAAAATTACTTCGAACACCGCGTGCAATTATGTTGCTAATCCCTGCAGGTAAACCTGTTGACATAGTGATTAACGAACTAATACCTCATTTACAATCCGGCGATCTTATTATTGATGCAGGTAATTCTCACTTTATCGATACCAATAATCGCGAGCAACGTTTGCAAGAAAAAGGAATTTTATTTTTAGGTGTTGGCGTGTCTGGCGGCGAAGAAGGTGCACGACATGGGCCTAGCATTATGCCAGGTGGTTCTAAAGAAGCTTATGAACGTGTGCGCCTCATTTTGGAAGCAGTTTCCGCAAACGTAAATGGTGATCACTGTGTGACGTATCTCGGTGCAGGATCAGTAGGGCATTATGTAAAAATGGTTCATAACGGAATTGAGTACGGCATTATGCAGCTGATTGCCGAAACGTATGATTTGATGAAACGAGGATTAGGGTTGAGCGATGATCAATTGCATGATGTCTATCAATCGTGGAACGACTCTGCACTCAATAGTTATCTCATAGAAATTACCAGTCACATTTTTAGTAAGAATGACGAAAAAACAAGTAAGAAGTTGATAGATGAAATTTCAAGTGTAGCTAAACAAAATGGGACTGGTATGTGGACTTCGCAAAGTGCGATGGAATTGCAAGTTCCCGTTCCTATTATCGATTTAGCAGTTTCTATGCGTGACTTATCGGTACTTGTAAAAGAACGTAAGCAAGCAAGTGACTTGTATGTTAGACCCATACCATTTTTAAAAGTGGATCACGCTGTTTTTTTAAATCAATTAAAAAGTGCACTTTATATTGGGATGATAGCAGTCTATGCGCAAGGGATGGCGTTGTTAGCAGTTGCATCTGATCACTATCATTATCATCTTGATCTTGAAGCGGTAGCACGTATTTGGAGAGGTGGTTGTATTATACGTGCAAAATTATTGGAAGAGATCATGGATGCTTTTCGTTTAAATAATACGTTACCGAATTTATTGCTAGCTAAAAATTTTTCACAGACCATCATGGCGCAGCAAGAAGATTTACGTCTAGTCATATCACAAGCAAGTACATTGGGTGTGCCTATTCCAACACTGATGGTTACACTCGCTTATCTTGATGCGTATCGCAGTATTTGGTTGCCCGCAAATCTCATACAAGCTCAACGCGATTATTTCGGTGCACACACATATGAACGGATTGATGCTCAAGGTTCGTTTCATACTGAATGGGAAAAGGATAAACCTTCATGAAACAATTTAAAAAAAAATCATTAGATGAACTGTGTGTGAATACCATACGCATGTTATCTATTGATGCGATTCAAAAAGCAGATAGTGGTCACCCAGGGTTACCATTGGGTGCTGCACCCATGGCTTACCTGTTGTGGACTCGATTTTTAAAACATAATCCCAAAAATCCTAAATGGTATGACCGTGATCGCTTTGTTCTTTCAGCAGGACATGGATCAATGTTGTTATATAGTTTGTTGCACTTAACGGGTTATGCAATTCCCATGGCACAAGTTAAACAATTTCGTCAATGGGGAAGTATTACGCCAGGTCATCCTGAAAGTGAACTGACACCAGGTGTTGAAACAACAACGGGACCATTAGGACAAGGATTTGCGAATGGTGTTGGCATGGCTATTGCAGAAGCCTATCTTGCAGCTCGTTATAATCACCCCGGCTTTAATATTATTGATCACTATACTTATGGAATCGTCAGTGATGGTGATTTAATGGAAGGCGTTGCATCAGAAGCCGCATCACTTGCGGGTCATTTGCAATTAGGAAAATTAATTTATTTTTACGATAATAATCACATTACACTTTCTGCTTCAACACATCTTTCTTTCACTGAAGATAGAAAAAAACGTTTTGATGCATATGGTTGGCATACACAAGTTGTAGATGATGGCAATAATCTTGGAGCAATCGAAACAGCAATTGAAACTGCACGTCGCGTAACCAATAAACCTTCACTAATTTTGGTAAAAACAATTATTGGCTATGGCTCTCCTCATAAACAAAATACGTTTGAAGCACATGGCTCGCCCCTTGGAGAAGAAGAAGTTAAGCTGACAAAACAAAATTTAGATTGGCCTGAAAAACCTACTTTTTATATTCCGCCTAAGGTCGGGGATTTTTTTCGCAAAGCAATCACACGTGGCAATCAAGAAGAAAAAAAATGGCATGCAACAGTAAACGCTTATGCAAAAAAATATCCAAAACTTGCTAAAGAATTCCGTCAACTCATGAAAGGTGAATTACAAAAAGATTGGGATGAAAATATTCCTATTTTTTCAACCGATGCAAAAGGAATTGCTACGCGTGATGCATCAGAAAAAGTGATGCAAGCCATTAATCCTAGTTTGCCAGGTTTTATTGGCGGTTCAGCAGACTTAAATACATCAACAAAAACAGCACTGATTAATTTTGGTAATTTCGAAAGCCCAAAAAGAGCGGCAGGAGATTTGCAAGGATCCGTAGACGGTGGTTGGAATTATGCGGGTCGTAATATATTTTATGGTATTAGAGAGCATGCAATGGGTGCCATATCAAATGGCTTGGCAACTGTTGGCGGGATCATTCCTTTTGCAGCGACATTTTTAGTTTTTTCAGATTACATGCGTCCTCCTATTCGTCTTGCGGCACTCATGAAGCTGCAAGTTATATATGTTTTTACCCATGATAGTATTGCGCTAGGCGAAGACGGTCCTACACATCAACCCGTAGAGCAACTTGCAAGTTTGCGCGCTATCCCTAATTTAATTGTGATACGACCAGCAGATGCAAATGAAACTGCTGTGGCTTGGAAAATAGCAATTGAAGAAAGACATAATCCAGTAGCACTTATTTTAACTCGACAAAAAGTTCCAACATTAGATAGAAATGAATTTGCATCAGCTAAAGGTCTAAGTCAGGGAGCATATATTTTATCTGATGCACCCAAAGGTAAACCTGACATTATATTAATTGCGACAGGTTCTGAAGTGAGTTTGATTGTTGCTGCAAAACAAAAACTACACGCAAAAAAAATATCAGTGCGTATTGTTTCTATGCCTAGCTGGGAATTATTTGAAGCTCAATCACAAAAATATCGTGATTCGGTATTACCTCCATCAGTTAAGGCAAGACTATCTATTGAAGCAGGTGTTTCACAGGGTTGGGAACGTTATGTTGGAGATAATGGCGATATGATTAGTGTTGAAGATTTCGGTGCTTCAGCACCAGGCCCTATAGTCATGCAAAAATATGGGTTTACTGTAGAAAACGTTTGTAAACGAGCATTGGCGCTCATAAAAAAAATTAAAAAATAATATTTTGGAGACTGTTAAATGAAAACAAATCCCTTAAACAGATTAGAAGCACTAGGCCAATCTATTTGGCTTGATTATATCAGTAGGGATTTATTTGCGAGTGGAAAACTTAAAAAATTAATTTCTGAAGATAGTTTGCGTGGAATGACTTCAAACCCAACTATTTTTGAAAAAGCCATTTCTAAAAGTCAAGATTATAACCAAGACATAAAAAAAATGTCTCATGAAGGAAAAAATGTAGTAGAAATTTATGAAGCACTCACACAAAAAGATGTACTGAATGCAGCAGATGAATTTCGTGATGTATACAATAAAACGAATGGACAAGATGGTTTTGTCAGTTTAGAAGTGAATCCGCATCTTGCTCATGACACTGAAGGTACGATAGCAGAAGCTCGCCGCTTGTGGAAAGCGCTTGACCGTCCGAATGTTTTAATAAAAGTTCCTGCAACAAAAGAAGGATTGCCAGCAATACAACAACTTATCAGTGAAGGCATAAACGTTAATGTTACGTTGTTGTTTGGATTGTCTCGTTATCGTGAAGTGGCACTAGCCTATATTGCTGGAATCAAAGCACGTATTGCAGAAGGCAAGCCAGTAAATCAAATAGCGTCAGTCGCTAGTTTTTTCCTGAGTCGTATAGATGTATTGCTAGATCCCCTATTCGAAAAATACAGTGTTGAAAATTCTGCAAGAGGAACACTTGCTAAACAAATAGAAGGTCAAATTGCAATTGCTTCTGCAAAATTAGCTTATCAGATTTATGATGAACTATTTAATAGCAAAAGTTTTATGTCGCTCACTGAAAAAGGTGCTCATGTACAACGACTACTGTGGGCGAGTACTAGCACTAAAAATCCAAAGTATAGTGATATAAAATACGTAGAAGCGTTAATCGGACCTCTGACTGTCAATACACTTCCACTTGAGACCATAGAGGCTTATCGTGATCATGGAGATCCTAAACTTAGTCTTGAGTTAGAGACTGATAAAGCGTCTCAGTTTTTTAAACAATTGCCAGAGCTGGATATCAACATAGATAATGTAACTCAACAACTAGAGAATGAAGGTGTTGATAAATTTATCGAGTCCTATGATCAGCTCATAGAAACGTTGAAAAAAATTATTGTCAAAGAATGACGAAAAGAATAGAACGAGGGGTCAAGTGTCAACATACAACACTTCTTAAACCCTAAAATTTTCAGCAGCATTTAAGAAGTGTTGTATGTTGACACTTGACCCCATTAGCCTTAAAGGAATCATCATGCAAGTCAAAAATGATAAGTTCTCAGTCGGTAATTGTGCTGATGCAATCACAGATGAACTGACGATATGGCAAAATGAAAATAAAATAATAAGCTTGTGGGGTCGTGATGCAAGGCTATGGACTCATACTGATGAAAGCAATTGGATGGGTTGGCTAGACGTAGCAGCTGAAAAAAATGAAATCTCTCGCACAACTACTTTGGCAAATGAATTAAGATCTGAAGGTATAAATGATATTGTATTGATGGGTATGGGTGGGTCTAGCTTATGTCCTGCGATGATGGCTGAAACATTTGGAAAAATTGCGAATTATCCACGTTTACATATACTCGATTCGACTGATCCCTTGCAGATTCTTCATTTAGAAGAACAAATTAATTTGAAAAAAACATTTTTTATTGTCTCGAGTAAATCTGGTAATACATTAGAACCGAATATATTTTTAAATTACTTTTATGCGCGTTTGCAGTCAGCATTAAATAAAACAGAAGTGGGAAATTATTTTCTCGCTATTACTGACCCTGGTACTGCATTAGAAACAATTGCTAAAAAAAATCAATTTAGAGCTATTTTTCACGGTGTTCCAGCTATAGGTGGTCGTTATTCAGCCTTATCTAATTTTGGAATGGTCCCATCAGGATTAATGGGTGTTGATATAAAAGAATTTTTAAATCACGCTGAAATAATGCAAGAGGCATGCTCACCTAATGTCTTAATAAAAGATAATCCAGGTGTTGTTTTAGGTGTGGTCTTAGGTATTTGTGCAAAGCAAGGTAAAGATAAAGTCACACTGATTGTATCGCCAGAAATTCATTCTTTAGGTGCTTGGCTTGAACAATTACTTGCTGAGTCTACTGGCAAAGAAGGAAAAGGTTTGATCCCAGTCGACCAAGAAGCGATAGGTGTGCCTTCTGTTTATGACAACGATAGAGTATTTGTTTATATTCGCCTTGAGTCTGCTCCTGATGCAGAACAAGATCGTTCTGTACTTGCATTAGAACAATCAGGTTTTGTGGTTGTGAGGCTGAGCTTGCCTGATAAGATGTACTTAGGTGCTGAATTATTTCGTTGGGAAATTGCTACAGCAGTTGCAGGCAGTGTTTTAGGCATCAATGCATTTAATCAACCTGATGTTGAAGAAAGTAAAATTCTGTGTTTGCAAATGACTAATGAATATGAAAAATCAGGACACTTAAATCAACCCACTCCATTTTTTTCTGAGCATGGCATACAACTTTTTACGGATGAAATAAATCAGAAGGATATTGCTAACTATCTAGTGGGTGAGCCTAGCGTAAAAAACTATTTGCGAGCACATTTAGAGAGAGTAAAAAAAGATGATTATGTTGATTTGTCAGCATTTATAGAGATGTCTGCTGAGCATACCGATTTACTGCAAAAAATTAGAATTCAAATTCGCGATACTAAAAAAGTAGCGACCTGTTTAGGCTTTGGTCCGCGATTTTTACACTCGACAGGACAAGCCTATAAAGGCGGTCCGAATACAGGTGTATTTTTACAAATTACGGCTGATCACAGCGAAGATATTAAAGTTCCTAGTCATAATTATACATTTGGCATAGTGATTACTGCGCAAGCACAAGCTGATTTTAGTGTTCTTACAAAACGTTTGCGTAGAGTGTTACGCATACACTTAGGAAACGATGTGCGTGGCGGCCTGGAACAATTGAAAAAATTTATAGGATGATTAACTAAGGAAAAATTCGGCCATGGACACGAAAACACTTACTCCAGAACTGCTGCATAAGATTAATGCTTATTGGCGCGCTGCTAACTATCTGTCCGTAGGTCAGATTTATCTTTTCAACAATCCTTTATTGAAAGAGCCGCTAAAATTGTCAGACGTGAAGCCCATAGTGGTTGGGCACTGGGGTACGACACCCGGTCAGAACTTTATTTATGTGCATTTGAATCGTGTCATTAAAAAGTATGACTTGGATATGTTTTATATTGCGGGACCAGGTCATGGCGGCCCAGCATTAGTGGCTAATACTTATCTGGAAGGCACTTACACTGAAATTTATCCGGATATCAGTCAAGATGCAGTCGGCTTAAAAAAATTATTTAAGCAATTCTCATTTCCTGGTGGGATTTCCAGTCATGTTGCACCGACAACACCGGGTTCGATTCATGAAGGAGGAGAGTTAGGCTATTCACTCAGTCATGCTTTTGGTGCTGTTTTTGATAATCCCGATTTAATTGTTGCTTGTATTATTGGTGATGGTGAGGCAGAAACCGGCCCACTGGCAACTGCATGGCACTCCAATAAATTTCTTAATCCCATAACTGATGGTGCTGTGTTACCTATACTGCATTTGAATGGCTATAAAATCAGTAACCCTACCCTCATGGCTCGCATAGAACATGAAGAACTAGAGCAATTTTTACAAGGGTGTGGTTGGACACCTTATTTTGTCGAAGGTGACGAGCACGACATCATGCACGAAATGATGGCTGCTACTTTGGATAAAGTCATCGAGGACATTCAGCAAATCCAAAAAAAGGCTCGTAGCAATAAAAAAAGTAACAGGCCTCATTGGCCTATGATAGTTCTGAAATCACCAAAAGGCTGGACGGGGCCAAAAGTCGTTGACGGTTTACAAGTGGAAGGAACTTTTCGATCACATCAAGTGCCATTGTTGGTGGATGCTGAGCACCCACAGCATCTTAAGCAACTCGAAAGCTGGATGAAAAGCTATAAGCCAGAAGAGCTGTTCGATAAGAGTGGTCAATTGATAGAAGAGTTAGCTGAACTTGCACCTAAAGGTAATCGCCGTATGGGCGCTAATCCTCATACGAATGGCGGTATACTATTGCGTGACTTGCGCATGCCAGACTTCCATGTGCATGCAGTCAATGTGCCGGCACCTGGTGCTGTGACAGCACAAGATACGCGAGTTTTGGGAAAGTTTCTGCGTGACGTTATCATGCTCAATCAGGATCAACGTAATTTCCGTATTTTCGGCCCAGATGAAACGCTCTCAAATCTTTTGGGTGCTGTGTTTGAAGTGACTAATCGTCAATGGGATGCCGAAGAAGAAAGTAATGATGAATTTCTTTCACCTGCTGGCCGTGTGCTGGATGCTATGCTCAGTGAACATCAATGTGAAGGTTGGTTAGAAGGCTATTTGTTAACCGGCAGGCACGGGCTGTTTAACAGTTATGAGGCATTCATTCGCATCGTCGACTCCATGTTCAGTCAACATGCCAAATGGTTAAAGGTATGTTTGGAACTGCCGTGGCGTCACAAAATTGCATCACTAAACTATTTGCTTGCTTCTCATGTTTGGCAACAAGATCACAATGGTTTCACTCACCAGGATCCTGGGTTCATCGATCACGTTATTAATAAGAAGGCCGATATTGTCCGCGTTTATTTACCACCTGATGCGAATTGTTTGCTTTCGGTTTATGACCATTGTTTGCGTAGTCGACATTACGTTAACGTGGTGATAGCGGGCAAGCACCCTCTTCCGCAGTGGTTAAGTATGGATGCTGCAGTTGTGCATTGCACAGAAGGAATTGGCATCTGGCAATGGGCTAGCAATGACCAAGATGCCGAACCCGATGTGGTGATGGCTTGTTGTGGCGACACGCCTACGCTTGAGGTTCTCGCCGCCGTTTCTATTTTGCGTGAACATCTGCCCGACTTAAAAATCAGAGTCATCAATGTCGTCGATTTAATGCGCTTGCAGTCTAAAAGCGAACATCCTCACGGATTGAGCGACACAGATTACGACTCGCTATTCACTAAAGATAAGCATATCGTTTTTGCCTTTCATGGATACCCATGGTTGATTCACCAATTAACTTATCGTCGTACCAATAGCAATCTTCATGTTCGAGGTTACAAAGAAGAAGGTACGATCACGACGTCTTTTGACTTGAGAGTGCAGAATGATTTGGATCGTTTTCATCTGGTGCAAGATGTAGTTGATCGCTTACCACAGTTAGGAACGAAAGGTGTTTATCTAAAGCAAATGCTCAAGGATAAACTCATAGAGCATAAACAGTACATTGATCAGCATGGCCAAGACATGCCGGAAATCAGAAACTGGAAGTGGAGCAACCCCTAGTCAATACGCACAAACAGGATAATACCCATTATGGAAGCGAACGCTGGCCAGACCAAGCCCAAACCGGAAGCCCATGCAAAGGATGATCTGAAATCTCTGCCCCTCTCTATCGTTGAAAAAAGACTGGGGTCATCACCAGATGGCCTCAGCCAAGTCGAGGCGCAAAAACGGTTGACCGAATATGGGCCTAACGAGATTAAAGAAAAAACAATCAATCCATTTCTGAAATTCCTCACTTATTTTTGGGGGCCCATCCCGTGGATGATCGAAATAGCAGTGATTTTGTCTGGCGTGGTTCGACACTGGCCTGACTTTTTTATCATACTCCTTCTGCTTGTTTCCAACGCGGTGGTCGGATTCTGGGAGGAACATGCAGCAGGCAACGCCATTGCTGCGCTGAAGGCCAGATTGGCGATCAAGGCCAGGGTAAAACGTGATGGGAAATGGGTTACGTCAGCGGCGCGTGAATTGGTACCGGGCGATGTCATTCGCATGCGTTTGGGTGACATTGTGCCCGCAGACGCACGCTTGCTGGAAGGCGATTCAGTAGAGGTGGATCAGTCTGCACTAACGGGAGAGTCACTGCCTGTCACGAAAAAATCCGGCGAAGCAGTCTTTTCGGGTTCTATCATACGTCAAGGTGAAATAGGCGCACTAGTTTATGCTACGGGAGAGAATACCTACTTTGGTAAAACGGCACAACTGGTGCAGGAAGCACACACTGTCAGTCATTTTCAACGTGCAGTGCTCAAAATTGGTAATTATCTGATACTCCTCGCAGTAGTTCTGGTGGCAATAATTATTACGGTTGCACTCTTCCGCGGCGACCGAATCCTCACTACGTTGCAGTTCGCTCTGGTGCTAACTGTAGCTGCGATTCCTGTGGCAATGCCGACGGTGTTATCAGTGACGATGGCGGTCGGTGCGCGCTTACTCGCTAAAAAAGAAGCGATAGTGACACGGTTGGAGGCCATCGAGGAACTGGCAGGTGTGGACGTGCTGTGTGCGGACAAGACCGGCACTTTGACTCAGAACAAGCTGACACTGGGTGATCCGTTCAGCGTGAATAATATCCCAGCAGAGCAAGTGATTCTTAATGCTGCACTGGCGTCACGTTCGGATGATAACGACACCATTGATCTGGCTGTTCTAGATGGTCTGAAAAAAGATCAAAACTTGAAAAGCTATCAGATGATTCATTTCCAGCCTTTCGATGCAGTGCATAAACGCACTGAAGCAACTATCAAAGGTCCTGATGGAAAGGAGTTTAAGGTAACGAAGGGAGCACCGCAGGTGATCTTGGCATTATCGGCTAATGCTGAGCAGGTAAAGGCTGCTGTAGAGAAGGCAATCAATGAATTTGCGGCGCGCGGCTTTCGCTCGTTGGGTGTAGCGCGAGATGAGGGAAATGGCCAATGGCAGTTTCTTGGTATATTGCCACTATTCGATCCGCCACGGGAAGATGCCAAAACAACTATCGCGACCGCGAAACAAATGGGCGTGAAAGTCGAAATGCTGACGGGAGATCAACTGGCCATCGCTCTGGAAACCGCCAAAAAATTAGGAATAGGTACAAATATCCTTGACGCTAGTGGCTTTGGCGATGCAAAGAATCATGAAACAACAGAGTTCGAAAAATCGATAGAAAAAACCGATGGTTTCGCGCAGGTGTTTCCGGAACACAAGTTCCGCATCGTGACCATTCTACAAAAACTCGGCCATATTGTTGGTATGACAGGCGATGGAGTAAATGATGCTCCTGCTTTGAAGAAAGCTGATTGCGGCATAGCTGTTTCGAGCGCGACAGATGCAGCCCGTGCAGCGGCAGACATTGTGCTATTAACTCCCGGTCTCTCGGTGATTATTGACGCGATCAAAGAGAGCCGAAAAATTTTCCAGCGCATGAATAGCTATGCGATCTACCGCATCGCTGAAACGCTGCGTGTGCTGTTTTTCATGACGCTGGCGATCCTGATCTTTAATTTTTATCCACTGACGGCGGTAATGATAGTGATACTTGCGTTGCTCAATGACGGAGCTATCCTGTCCATTGCCTATGACAACGTTCAT
Source organism: Gammaproteobacteria bacterium (assembly GCA_031291255.1). Lineage (GTDB taxonomy): Bacteria > Pseudomonadota > Gammaproteobacteria > DSM-16500 > DSM-16500 > UBA5158. Next base: position 14,355 of record JARLJN010000071.1, on the reverse strand, counting down.
TACAAAGATCAGCCCGAGGCCTGGAATATGCATATGGTGCTTGGGATCGCCACAGTGCTAGGTGTTATTGGAGTCTTATCTGCGTTTGGTTTATTTTATCTTGGTGAGCGTGTTTTTCATCTCGATCGTGCGCATATTCAGACACTAATGTATTTGAAGTTATCTGTGGCGGGACATCTAACGATTTTTCTCACGCGCACGCGCGGACCGTTTTGGTCTATACGTCCAGCACGAATTCTATGGATAGCAGTGCTTGGCACGCAAATTATTGCAACGCTGATTGCAGTTTATGGATTATTTATGACACCGCTAGGCTGGAGCTGGGCACTGTTCGTTTGGGTTTATGCCCTGGCTTGGTTCCTTGTGAATGATCGTGTGAAACTACTCGCATATTGGATTCTTGATCGCGCCAACGCCAAAACCCCGTCACATGAGAATGACTGCAGATCCAGTAAAGTGCCCATGACGTAGGTCGTCTAATGCTTCATTGGCCTTACTGAGTGTATAGGTATGAACTTCTGTTTTGACAGGAATTTGTGGAGCAAGTGATAAAAATTCTTCGCCATCCTTTCGAGTCAGATTAGCAACTGAGCACAGCGTGCGTTCACCCCAGAGTATTTCATAGGGAAAGCTAGGAATGTCACTCATGTGTATACCTGCGCAGACTACAGTACCTCCTTTTATTGTATTGCGTAGTGCTGTTGGGACGAGATCACCTACAGGCGCAAAAATAATAGCAGCGTCAAGTTGATGAGGTGCAGTTTGATCTGAACCACCGCTCCAAGTTGCACCTAGTTGCATAGCAAATGTTTGTGCTTTGCTATCACCAGGTGTGGTGTATGCATAAATTTTACGACCTTGCTTTTGCATAACTTGAATAAGAATATGTGCTGCAGATCCAAATCCATATATGCCTACATGTTTTGAATTCCCTATTTTTAAAAGTGCTCGATAGCCTATGAGTCCAGCACAAAAAAGTGGTGCTGCTTGTTGATCAGAATAGCCCGCAGGAATGGGAAAACAAAATCGATAATCAGCGACACAATACTCAGCGAGGCCGCCATCAATTTGGTAACCGGTATAAAGAGCTTGATCGCATAAATTTTCACGACCAGTAAGACAAAAATGACAGACGTTACAACTACCGCCTAACCATGGCACTCCTACGCGTTGACCAACTGAAAACTCTTTAACGGCATCACCTAATTTTTCAATGGTACCTACAATTTGATGTCCTGGAATGAGTGGAAGTTTTGGATTTTTTAATTCACCATCAAGAACATGTAAATCCGTGCGGCAAATTCCACAGACGCTAACTTTGATGAGGATTTGATTTGGATTAGGTGTAGGCTTTGCAACTTCGACATATTTCAATTGCTGTTGCGGCTTTTCCATTAACATTGCGTGCATATTACTATCCTTAATGATTTTAAGAGACACTCAAATCGATTTAGATTCATAAATGTATTATGCATCAAGTCTTAGCATGATATAGTGAAATAAATCAGAAAAATAGGGCATCAGCTATGATAAGAGTCTATCTAGGAATTGTGTTTCTATTGTGCTCTACAGCAGTTTTTGCTTTAGACGCTAATTCTGAATTAGCTAAAAAAGCACAAAATCCCGTAGAGAACATGATTTCCATTCCATTCGATAATAATTGGAATTACAATTTTACACCTGCAAATAGAACACAATATGTCTTAAATATGAAACCTGTAATACCATTTGAATTAACTCCATCCTGGAATTTAATTTTGCGTACCATCATCCCTGTTTTACACCAGCCAGAACTCAATCCACCTTTTAATGGTAATCGATCCGGTTTGGGCGATATCAATCCTAGTTTATTTCTTTCTCCTGGCAAACCGAGAGAAATTATTTGGGGTTTAGGGCCAACAATGATTTTTCCAACAGCAACAAATCAGCAATTAGGACAAGGAAAATATAGCTTAGGTCCTTCTCTCGTTATTTTATCCATGCCTAAGCAATGGGTTTTGGGCATTTTAACCTATAATGTATGGTCCGTGGGTGGCCAGTCTAATCGTCACTCTGTAAATCAATTCACATTACAATATTTTATTAATTATAATTTTCCTCATGGTTGGTATATCACAACACAACCTGTTATCACGGCGAATTGGACCGCAACTTCTAAGAATCGTTGGACGGTGCCTTTTGGTATTGGCGTTGGACGTGTTTTTAATATCGCTAAACAAGCAGTTAATGTATCTATACAAGCTTATGATAATGTAAAAAAACCACAGATTGCCGGTTCTAATTGGCAAGCAGAATTAAACTTTTCATTCTTATTTCCCAAACGTTAAAGAGACTATCATCAGCAGCAAGTAGATGTTGGTATCTAACAACACTTCTCTTTAATAATAACTGTTGAGATTTACACCCCTCCCCTTTTTTATTTTTTTAAATAGTTTCCAGTTTCAGGCGTTGATGTAGGTATCGCTTTATTAGCGAGCTCTTCGGCTGTATGTTTGCACTCGCTAATAATGTTTTCATCCAATTGGTACAATTTCATTAATTTATTTTGTTTTGTTTTAAAGTAATCAGATTCAGAAATCTTTTCCTCTTTCATATTTTGTTGCATCAATGTTTTTACACGCGGATCTTTTTTAAAGAGTATTTCCGCAAGAAGTAAATAGGTTAATGAATTGCTAACCTCTTGCTCTATTAGTTCACCAGCCTTTTGATTATCAGAAAGTGATTGCATGTTCACTTCATGGTGTAATATAAATCCTGGCACTCCATAATTGATGATGCTAGCGACAGCATATTCATTTGCTTTTTTATAATCTTTTTTAATGACAGCTTCCCTGGCCAAATTAGCTAAATCATTAAATTGCATTTCTTCATATTTTTTAACCGTTAAACGATAACTAAAAAAAAGAGAATTCAATCCTGGATAATATGCTTTAGTATTCAATCTTGAATTAAATGACATAGCAATACTCCTACTTTTTAAGGTTTGTAACGTGGTTGAGATGTAGCATCTAATTTTTCTTCGTCAGTGACATCATTGCTTTCTACATTATCTGCTACATTTGTTGTGTGATCCATTGACACCTCTTGCTTATTTTCTGATATGTCATTTAACTCGCTATATGAATTCAAAGAAGGAGACACTTTCAAGTTTGTTAGTATCCCTGAAGTGCTAGCAACTGAGGGAGCCAATGGACTAGAAATATTATCTGCATTTCTGTACAAAGCAACCAACTCTTCTGGCGAGACATCTTTAATAAATTTTAAAATATTTTTACTATATTTTTCGAATAAGATATCAGTTGAATTTAGACAATTACTTTCTTTGCCAGATTTTGCATGCCGTATAACTTTATTAATGGCAGGAGGAAATTTTGCATCAAGCTCCTGCGGTGAAATTTCAGCATGATCTCTTAGATACTGTTCTTTATACTCTTGGATCCAGCTAGGAGACTGGGCATTTCTGACAAGCTCTGGGGGCATATCAAACCAGGTTATTTGCGAATACTCATTTTGTATTGTTAAGAGATCTTCATATAAATCTAACTGAGAGATCTGTATAGCGTGATCTAATGCAAAGATAGGACAACTGAGATAATCTTTTTGTATACCTCTATCAGTTCCAACTTGAAATCCTTCTGTAAATTCATCTCGTTTCATAAAAATATCGAGTATTGCTGCGACTCTGGGTTCATTAGCAGCATCCAATAAAATAAACTGCACACCTTCTCTAGAAATGTGAAAATCCACCGTAGAATAATGAGAGCCATTATTGATAATAAGCTGGGCTCTGTGAGAGATATCTTCAGGTATCTGTTTGTAGTTTTTAAATAACTGATCTAAGCTTTTATTTAATTCTGTTATGTCTATTGTTTGACAATTAAAATTGGGTCTTTTTTGCTTTTCAATAGCAATCAATACATTCATGCTTGCAAGACCAAAACCATTGTTCAACCCAATACGGCTAGATTGATTTTGAAGTACTTGAGAAATCTCTAAACCGTTAAGATCTTTAATCCAATTTAATTTCTGTATTCGTGCAGCATAATCATTAAATAAATAGTGTATATCTTCAATGGTGCCATCACGATGCAATTTTGCTTCAGATTGTTTTTTAGTTTCATGTCTGAATGGATGATCTGGCTTATTTATTTCTTGTAATAAAAAAGATAAATTTCTTAATGCGGAAATATAGTTTTTTTTATATTCTGGATTTTCTTTTAGTTTTTCAACAGGTGCTTGACTCTCCATGAGATGAATTTCATCGCGCAAAACGAGCAAATCTCTCCATACTGTTTTGTAGACTCGTTCTGCTGGAGTTTTAGGTTCGCGCCCTATCATTTGCTCACCACCTCATACACTAAATGCCCTCATTTAAGTATAGCTGGTTTTATATTTTTTATTTTCACAAAAGCTATATTTTTTAACAGGCTGAATCTATTGAGAAAGATTGATCTCAAATCAGTGGCGCTAGGTGACTATTTTATTTGAATCCAGTTTATTAACAACTGCGGCTATCAATTCCGTTGGTAAAGCAAATCCAATTCCTTCAACACCCGCACCTTCATTCTTTAAAAATGTAATACCTATTAAATGACTTTTAGTATCAAATAATCCACCACCACTGGAGCCAGGTGAGATAGCAGCATCGGTTTGTAAAATAGATGTCATATTATATTTTATTTTGTTCGAAATAATTCCCCGTGAAATTGTTCGCTCGTAACCTTTAGGAGAACCTATAGTAAATACTTCTTCGCCTATTCTCACATCATTAGCATTTCGTAATTTTACAGGCTTCAATATTTTTTGATTTATTTTCAGTAAACAAAGATCTTGGGGTTCATTTACATATAACACTGTTGTGGGAATGAGTTTTGAATTTATTTTAATTAAATGCTCATCTCCTTTCAAAGCAACATGACAATTTGTTGCAAGAATATCTTTACCAACAGCCACAGCACTGCCATATTCTACCGCTTTTTTATAATCATGATTTTTAATATCAAACACCATAAAGATGGAAGTATTTACATCTTGATAGACTTTCTCAGCTGCTGAAATTCCATCGGCATGAAGCTGGCCCATGAATGCAAAATTGATTAAAAGAATTAATGAGAATAGTTGTTTATACATAAATGCCTGCGAGATTTATCGTGATTTTGCTAAATAGTACTCGCATTACCCATTCAGTGCAAATTAAATGCACATATCATGGTGATTTAGATGAAATATACTCTATTCAAGAGAGCTTAAAATAAAGGTTATCAAAATAATATTTTATTTAACTCTAAGAAGATAAACGTTAAATAACAACAAGTAAGCAAATTTAAATCCCTGCCTACATTCTGATAGAATTAAATTTAACCTATGATCATTACTATCCTGTTATAGTTTATAGATGCAATCAGGAGGTGGTATGAAATCTAAGAATGAGCGCTATGCCCCACACAATATAATTCAACTGCTTGAAAAAAAAGAAAAGGTAAGAGCATTTTGGGAAGATTATGAAGCGCGCGAAAAACTCGAAATCGCGAAACAACAATCAAATGACAAGCCAACAGTGCCACCATCAGAGCCCATTCAACCTGAAGCTGCAACGCCTAATTTAGTAACTACCTGCTTACATAAGTAATTTAAAATTCATGTACTTTCGATTTTCTTTTTGCCTCTCCAATCCCCCCTTAAATTAAGAAAATAGCGTAAAATAGAAGACAACATAAGAAAAAAATAACAAAGGAGAGTGGCCTTGAACATTCAAAAAATGTCTCTCGTGTTTATTTATTTTCTCGTTTTATCAACTTCTACCAATATTTATGCAGATGGTGAGGAGGATGAATATTCTTTCGTCACTCCAGGTGATACTCCATCCTATAGAGGCGAATATCCAGCCCAAACTTCTTCAGACGATGTACAAGATGCCTTTAGGGAGCCAGACGACAATTCTACCTATAGAGAAAGAATTCGTGATCCGGAACCAGACGATGTCTATGCCTCTAGGTCAAGGTCTCGCAATTACCGTTCAGATGATGACTTTCATCCCGATATGCCAGCTAGAATTGCAGCAACAGGCGAAAGAGTTATCATCGTTAATCCTAATATACACGCATGGGGAGCCTATTCCGCGAAAGGTGAACTTCTACATTCAGGAGTTGCAACGGCTGGTGCTAGATGGTGTTCCGATATAGGACGACCTTGCAAAACCGGAGCCGGCACATTTCGAATTAAATCATTAGGGAGTGAAGATTGTGTCTCTAAGATTTATCCAGTAGGTGAAGGTGGTGCGCCTATGCCGTATTGTATGTTTTTTAATGGCGGCCAAGGATTGCATGGTTCTCATGAAGTTGTGGCTGGAAATATTAGTCATGGTTGTGTCAGATTACATGTGTCTGATGCAAGATGGATTCGTTATAATTTTGCAACGATAGGAACAAAAGTGATTGTTAAGCCTTATTAAACCTGACACTCTAAAAACATTGGTGTCATTTAATTGAGGTTACTTGATACCGCATCTCTTGTTGATGGAGTATTGCGTATGAAAAATCGTGACCTTATGAGCTTAATTAAAAATGTATATGATGAAGAAACCTTGGATGCCATAAAATCATTTGACCACAATGTGTATGCGCTTATGCATCACAATCCCATATTTAAAGATGTACAAATTGATCTTTACACGCGTACACCCAATAAAGCAGGTAATACCCAGTCAGAAATTCGAGTCGATGTTTCAAAGAATGGAATTAAAGGTTTCTTTTTTCTTTCAGAAGAATTCATAACACGTATAAACGAAGGTGAAGAAATTCGTAGTCAACTATTGAAAGGACTGAATCAAATTAAAGAAGCATTAAAACTAAAAGGAAATAATTAACACCAGAGAAAAATGTTATTCTTGAAATCTAACCACATAAAGAGGACGAATAGGATGTTCAACTTTTTTGTCGCTGCCTTCACATTTTCCGCATTATATATTTTACTTCTATTCAGCGTATCTGCCGGTAGACGATTTGCGCAATGGCAAGCAAAACGGCACTCCCTGGGCAACCTGGAAACTATCACTGTTATTGAAGGTGCTGTTTTTGGATTATTAGGGTTAATGATAGCATTTACATTTACGGGTGCTTACGAACGATTTGAATTGCGTAAAACGCATATTATCGAAGAAGCGAATGTAGTTGAAACTGCCTATTTAAGATTAGATATGTTAACGCCTAGTGCCACTGTGGATTTACGCAATAACTTTCGTCAATATATTGATACACGCTTGTCGGTCTATAAAAATATACCTGATTTCAATGCAGTTTATAGAGCACTAGAGAAGTCAGAACAACTTCAACATAAAATCTGGAATCAAGTGTTAGCCGCGTGCAAAATAACAAATCAACAAGTCGCGACAGAGATGGTTGTTCCTGCTATCAATAAATTATTTGATATGGAAAACGAAGGCATTGCGATTACAAAAATTCATCCTCCCATTGTTATCTTTGTGTTATTGATAGGATTAACCATGCTAAGCGCATTTCTTGCAGGTTATTCTGCTGTTGAAAAACACGCTAGAAGCTCAATTTATATTTTAATCTATGTGGCAATGATGGCATTTATTATTTATCTCATAATGGATATAGAATTCCCTAGAGTGGGTTTAGTTCGAGTTGATGCCTTTGATAATGTGCTGATGGATGTTCGCCAGCGGTTAAATTAATTGTTTATTGGCAGGGAAACATGAGTGTCAATTAATCTCAATCAATATGTTTAATGACACCCATTTGGTCCCTGTTACTCTCAATACAGAATCTACTATTTTGCTTCGTATACGATGCGGCCACCCACAATTGTTTTAAGTGTTTTAACGTTCTTTAGATTTTCCTTAGGCATAGTCAAGATATTATCCGACAACACTGTCATATCAGCATACTTGCCAGGCTCGATTGACCCCTTCACATTAGACTCTCCCATCGATTTCGCAGCCCATATAGTCCACATCTTGAGTGCTTCCAGTGGTGTCACTGCCTCTTGAGGTTCAAAGAAACCTTTATCAGAATTCCGCGTCACAGCAGCATAGATCCCAAGGAATGGATTGACATTATCTAGATAAATTCCCGTTACATCCGAACCTGCTGCTGGTTCTAGTCCAGCGTCTATCATCGAACGAAATTTAAATCCCGTTTGTGTTCGTTCAGGACCCATGTTTTCATAGTCTGCATTAACGAGATCCAAAAGCCACGTCGGTTGAATCGTAATTCTGAGCCCGTGCGATTTCAGAGCGACAGCTCGAGCAAGTTGTTTGTCCGTCATCTGGAACATTCCAAAATGTTCAATCCGCATTATCGGTGGCGTAGCTCCCGAGTTGACCTGTTGTTCATAGGCAGTTAACCCAATATCAGTCGCTGCATCGCCAGAGCAGTGCATCATACTTATTACGCCATTCTTCGTAGCAATTTCAGTGAAATGTTTCGCATCCGGCTCAGGCGTTACAAGGGTTCCCTTGTTCCCTGGAGGATCAGTATCAAACGTGCCAACGTAGGGTTCATACATATAACCTGTCCTGCAATCATTTTCACCGTCAACCCACAGCTTAATCCCACCGAACCGGTACCATGATGGATCAGTTCCCTCAGGCATACGAAACTTACTCAGATCTTCAGGCATATCTTTTCCGTTAGAGGAAGTCCAAACCGATGTCGTGTAGCGAATCGTTGGCTGTATTTTCATTCCAGCGATTTCTTGAAGAGCTGGCAGCGTAAATAAAGGCGTGATAGCCATAAGTGAGGTATATCCATAGCTATTCCACAGCTCCTGGATATCTTTTGTGTAATATTTTTTGAGCTCGGCAGCAGTAGGAGCAAAAGGTACATCAGCCTGAGCGTCTGTCAATACGCCAGTAGGTTCACCGTTTTTATCAAGAATCACTGAACCACCATGAGGAAGCTTTGTCATACCCTTAGTGATGCCTAGGGTTTTTAAAGCGGCAGAATTCGCCACGCCCATGTGAGTGCCATTAGACAACATCGTAGGATTATCCGGCGCCGCAATATCAAGTTCCGCTTTAGTTGGTAGACGTTTTTCCGCAAATTTATTTTCACTGGCCGAAACAGCTGCCGCAAAGATCCACTTACCCTTTGGTGTTTTCTTCGCCCATGAAGCAATGTGTTGCAGCGCAACCTTGACGGAAGGCGTTTCAGGGTAACGGCAATCTACCCAGGTTTCTTTCATCATCATCGCTTCCATGGGATGGCAGTGAGCATCAATCAAACCTGGCACAACTGTTTTTCCGTTAAGGTCTATCTTCTTGGTGGAACGCGCCGTGAATTTTTTCATGGCTTCCAGATTACCCACAGCAAGAAAATTTCCGTCTTTGACAGCAACAGCATTTGCTGTGGATCCTTTGGCATCTAGCGTGATGATATTGCCATTATAATAAATCACGTCAGCTATGATTTTATGGCCTGTCTCTATTTTAAAAAATATCAGTGATGCGACAACAGCGACGATGAGTAACAACAATATCCATTTTTTCATAATTTATTAACCGCCTTGATTTATCACGCAATTGATTTTAAACCATGACATTTAGCATACCATTTTTATCCACATGAATATCTAGTTTAGACTCTTGAGTTAACATTTTTAGTTAAAGAGAAGAAGAGTGATACTTGATTAACGACAGGAGGCTGAGAAATTCCCGATGCCGTTTCCTTCTGATTTGAAAGTACAAGATGCTGGAAGATTACTTATGCCTTCTACCGCATAGGAAGATGTATTTTGCGTACTGTTGTTAGAAAATAAATTTCCCATATTTATGAGTAATGGATTCGTAACATTCGTATCATATGAACCAGTGATGATATTTACTACTTGTTGACTACCAGAATTAAACTTACCACTTATCGTATTCACATTATTAAAAGTGAAAAGTGAGCCATTAATACGTACTTGATTTTGCGGAACAAAGTCTGCTGGAACCAAGAAATTCAATGTCGTGTTTCCACGTGCATTTAAGCTGTTAAAGCCATTAAAGTTGACTACATTGTTCACATTGCTTTGATTAGCTGCTGTGATATTAACAATGCTGCTAGTAGTAGGTGTTGTAATTGTTGCATTGTTGGCAGTGAAGTTATTCATGTTTTGATACGTTGCAACTGTGTTGCCACCTGCCGTAACGGTTCCTGTGTCACTCGTTGGAGTTAAGGTGTTAATAAAAACTACGACAGGCGCAGTTAAAGATGTGAGATTAACAACGTCAACACCACTACCTATCGTTGGGCCGCCGCTTATTGTTCCAGTTAATAATCCGTTAGGTGCTAAGTTAAAGGTATCATTTCCAGATCCACCTAAAATATTTTGAATATTTGTAAATCCAGTATTCACACCTGTTGCAGTACCTTGATTAATACCATTGATGTTATAAGTATTTGCATTACTGTTTTGTTGACTCAAGGTATTTGAACCACCTTGGCCATTGATAGAACCTGTGAGTGATCCTCCACTTTGTATGGTAAAGACATCACTGCCAGCACCACCGACCAATGTTCCAATATCAGTGAAAGTCGCATTAGAAACACCTGGTAACCCGGTCACACTGCCGCTGTTAGATCCACTTACATTCCAATTTTGTGTAGGACTTGAAGTTTGCAACGTTAACGTATCACTGCCGCCATTACCGGTAACAACTAAATTAGCTAAGGTAGGATCACCAGCAATAGTGAAGTTATTATTTCCGCCGCCACCCGCTAGAGTAAGATTATTGCCAGCTCCACTGACATTACCCGTGATGGCAATGTCATTAGCCCCTGAACCTGCAACAGTGAGAACCGTATTGCCACCTAATGTCATAGGGTCATTATAGGTTTGACTGCCTGTGGTGGTAACGCTGCCGCCATTAATATTTGTATTAGCTGCAGTGATGATTAAACTCGTTAACGCAGTGGTATCTCCTACAGCACCACCTAATGTGACATTGTTAGGAGTAGTAATAGTAAGATCAGAAACAGTCGCAGTCGGTGTTGCATCCACTGTATTCGCTAATGTAATTGAACCACCAGTACTTGCAAGAGTGGTTGGATTAGCAAGTAACACTGGATCATTAAATGTTTGTGAGCCAGAAGTTGTAATATTAGCACCAATGACAGTGGTACCTGCTGCATCTGTTGTTAAGTTAGTCACATTCGTCACTGGATTATTGAAGCTAGTGGTGCCAGCGGTATCAACAGTTAAGCTATTACTTCCGCCATTTACTGTACTTAAGGAAATATTGCCGCTGCCTACGCTAGCTAATGTTGTATTTGCACCTAAGGTAAGTGGATCATTAAACGTTTGAGCGCCAGTCGTAGTGATGCTACCGCCATTGAATGTTGTCGTACCCGTAGCTGAGGTCGTTAAGCTAGCCAAAGGCGTAATGTTACCAATTGCTCCGTTAAATACGACAGTGCCTGCACCTGCTGTTGTTAAACTATTAGCACCATTGATAGCACCGGTTAGGGTTAATGTATCAGCGGCTCCAGTAGCGCCTACAGTAGTACTTGGGGTTGTTAGATTAATTGCGCCTGTTACTGAAGCATTTCCTAAGCCAATCAATGCGCCGGATCCGCCTACGCCATTACCATTTAAGATCAGTGAACCAGCATTAGCACTGATATTATTTAAGACCAGTGATGCGCCGTTGTCGACTGTCGCAGTGCTAGTAGGTGCTCCCAAACCGGTATTATTGCTGAGTATGACTGTACCTGATTGAACAGTTAAGCCACCAGCATATGTATCTGTACCAGAGCCGGCTATAGTCACTGTACCTTGACCATTAGTCGTCAAACCACCTGAGCCAGTCACAAGACCTGTCAAAGCTAAAGAATCCGCACTGAGTACTGCGTCTATAGTGCTAGAGGTTGCTAATGTAACATTACCGCTAATGGTTTGAGTGCCATTCACAACCAATGCACCAATGCCGCTTACGCCGCTGCCATTCAATGTCATGTTATTCGTGATAGGGCTAGTAATGTTAAGAATATCTAAAGTTGCACCTGAGTTAACAATCACATTACCCGTTCCTAAAGCCTGTGCAGCTGCATTAGAATCAATTAATGTACCTGCGTTAACTGTGGTAGTACCACTGTAATTGTTAGCGCCGGACACAGTTAAAGTACCTGTGCCTGATTTTGTTAATGAAGTAAGGTTATTCAGAGTGCCAGAAAGACTACTGGTACCAGATGTATTAATCGTTAAGCCTTGAGCACCAGTAATATTAGCGGTATCTGTAATATTTCCACCATTTAATGCTACTACATTTCCCAAGGTAATATTGTTGCTATAGGTTTGCGCGCCGGTCGTGTTAATGCTGCTTGCATTAATGTTTGTTGTACCACTACCGTTATCAATTAGGCTTGCTAATGGTGATGTTCCACCAACGACTCCACCGAATGTGGTCACACCACTACCTGTTAATGTCAAAGTATTTCCTGATCCATTATCATTTATGGTTGAAGCAAACGTTAGGTTGTTACCGGTTAGAACATCATTAGCACCGATTACAACAGGACTGTTATAAGTTTGATTACCCGTAGTGGAAAGATTTGCATTAATGTTGATGTTATTATTTGCTGTAACATTGATAGCACCAGACGTACTCGCTACATTAGCATTCAATAAAAGATTACTGCCAGCGCCGGTTGCATTTAATGTGACTGTACCAGAACCTCCTGCAGTAATAGTGTTATTAATTGTTTCAGTTCCGCTAGAGGTTACCGCGATATTACCGTTAGCTGCTGTGCTGATTGCACCACTTGTTGTGAGTGCACCTGTGTTATTTACTGAGACTGAACCACCACCGGTTTGATTAATACCCGTAATGGTTAATGGTGCTGCGGTATCGATTAAACTGAGATTACCGCTGCCGCTGTTAGTCGCATTAAAACTTGTAACTGTATTGGCATTACCAAGAGTAGTACCACCCACTGAACTTGTTGTTAATAAACCACCGTTAATCACACCTGCACCAGATTCACTGATTGCGCCATTTGCCGTTAAGTTCACATTACCAATTGCGCTGATGCTGCCAGTATCAGTCATTGCACCACCAATATTATTAATGGTGATTGCACCGCTGCCACTTTCACTTGCACCTGTCACAGTTAACAATGCAACGTTGTCTTTGAGTGTAATACCCGTGCTGCTGTTATCAGTACCATTGAAGCTGGTCACTATATTCGTGTTATTTAATAAAGTACCTAAAGCTGAATTCGTCGTTAGCAATGCGCCGCTGATTAAGCCTGTTGCTGCTTCGGAGATAGCACCTGCTACTGCTGACAAACTTACATTACCTGTGGTGGTGATATTCCCTGCATTCAATGTATCGTTACGACCTGCTGATAAGTTGATTGCACCAGAAGTACTTGCAACATTTGCATTGAGTAAGATATCACTGCTAGCACCCGTTGCATTTAACGCCACAACACCTGAACCCCCTGCAGTGATAGCACTACCTATGGTTTCTGTTCCACTAGAGGTGAGTGTGATATTACCGTTAGCTGCTGTGCTGATTGCACCACTTGTTGTGAGTGCGCCTGTGTTATTGACATAGACTGCACCACCACCGGTTTGATTAATACCGGTAATGGTTAATGGTGCTGCGGTATTAAATACGCTGATATTACCGCTGCCGCTATTGGTTGCATTGAAGCTCGTCACTGTATTGGCATTAACAAGAACAGTGCCACCAACTGAACTTGTTGTTAATAAGCCACCGTTAATGACACCGGATTCACCGATTGCGCCATTTGCCGTTAGATTCACATTGCCAATTGCGCTGATGCTACCGGTATCAGTCATTGCACCACCAATATTATTAATGGTGATAGCACCGCTGCCACTTTCACTTGCGCCTGTCACAGTTAACAATGCAACGTTGTCTTTGAGTGTAATACCCGTGCTGCTGTTATCCGTACCATTGAAGCTGGTTACTATATTTGTATTATTTAATAAAGTACCTAAAGCTGAATTCGTCGTTAGCAATGCGCCGCTGATTAAACCTGTTGCTGCTTCGGAAATAGCACCTGCTACTGCTGACAAACTCACATTACCTGTGGTGGTGATATTCCCTGCATTTAATGTATCATTGCGACCTGCTGATAAGTTGATTGCACCAGAGGTACTTGCAACATTTGCATTGAGTAAGATATCACTGCTAGCACCCGTTGCATTTAACGTCACAACACCTGAACCCCCTGCAGTGATAGCACTACCTATGGTTTCTGTTCCGCTAGAAGTTACTGTGATATTACCGTTAGCTGCTGTGCTGATTGCACCACTTGTTGTGAGTGCACCTGTGTTATTTACTGAGACTGAACCACCACCGGTTTGATTAATACCCGT
>JARLJN010000070.1 GCA_031291255.1 Gammaproteobacteria bacterium | reverse complement strand
CTTAAGATTGGCAGCTTTTTGAGATTCTTCGATCTTGATACTGCCAAAATGATGCTCAGAAATTCCTGGCCGCTTATTCTGTCCGGCATCGCTATCAGCCTTTATATGCGAATTGATCAGATCATGATTAAGGAAATGCTGGATGAGAAAGCAGTAGGCTTATACTCCTCCGCCGTCCGACTTTCTGAAGCTTGGTATTTCGTGCCTGTGATTGTTACTTCATCGCTGTTCCCTGCCATCGTGAACGCAAAAAAAATCAGCGAAGATCTGTATAACAAGAGACTTCAGCGCCTCTATTTGATCATGATCTACACTGCTGTCGGTATTGCGTTGCCTGTTACGCTTATGGCTAAAACTATTGTTGTAACCCTCTACGGAATACATTACCAAGATGCTGGATTGGTTTTGTCTATTCATATCTGGGCAGGGGTCTTTGTTGGGCTGGGAGTTGCAAATGGACCTTGGTTCTTGTCTGAAAATCTGCAAAAACTCGCCACGATAAATACCCTAATGGGTGCCGCTGTGAATGTGGTTCTAAATTATTTTTTTATTCCAATTTATGGCATTGAAGGGGTGGCTTTCGCAACGTTTATTTCATATGGTGTCGCCGCATATCTGGCGCTTTTTATGCATAAAAAAACGAGGGTCCAGTTTTATAAAATCACGTCAGCTTTACTTCCACATCGGAGGTGGATTTATGAAAACAGATAAAGCCACCAAAATACTTTTGACTTCACTGTTGGTCATGGCATAAAAATGAAAAAACTCATGAAAAATTTAGTGAAATTAGCACTCGGTGAGCGCTTATTTAGGATGGTAAATAAATTTAGAATCGATTTTCTAAGTAGAAAAAGTTACCCCTCTTATGCGCAGGAAGGCGAGGACCGCGTGTTATCGGTCCTCCTTTTTAGATTGCATGGTGGCAAGCATATAAGTGATGGTTTCTATGTTGATGTAGGTGCTCATCATCCTTATAGATTTTCAAACACGTGTTTGTTTTATAAGCAAGGTTGGCATGGCATAAATATTGACGCTATGCCTGGGAGCATGACTGCATTTAATAAACAACGCCCGAAAGATATTAATCTTGAGTGCGGCATTGGTCAGAAAGTAGAGACGTTGAAATTTTTTGTGTTCAATGAGCCAGCACTGAATACTTTCAACGAAAGCTTGGCGAAGTCCAGGTGCAATGACGTCTGGCAAATTAAAGAGACGGTGGATGTCGATGTTTTGCCCTTGTCGGAAATATTGAAAAAGTATGTGCCAAAGGGACAGAGAATTGATTTCTTATCAGTGGACGTGGAAGGTTTCGATCTTGATGTTCTTCAGTCAAACAATTGGCAAGAATACAGGCCGTTGGTAGTGCTGGTAGAAACACTGGGTCTGTCATTCGAAGATTTGGCGTCTGATCCTGTTACTGAGTACCTGCGTTCTCTCGGATATATTGTGTATTCGAAAACAGTGAACACAACTTTTTTTGTAGACAAAATTTTTATGCAACAGGCGGGATAAAAAATTATGAAACGCATTTTAATCACCGGCGGAGCCGGTTTTCTAGGGTCACATCTGTGTGATCGTCTTATCAAGGACGGCCATGATGTGCTCTGTGTAGACAATTTCTTCACCGGTAGTAAAACAAGTATCGCCCACCTGATTGGTCATCCTTATTTCGAAGTGATGCGGCATGACGTGACATTTCCACTCTACGTGGAGGTTGACCGTATCTTCAATCTGGCTTGTCCGGCTTCACCTGTTCATTACCAGCACGATCCGGTGCAAACGACCAAGACCAGCGTGCACGGGGCGATCAATATGCTTGGCTTGGCCAAGCGTGTTAAGG
>JARLJN010000007.1 GCA_031291255.1 Gammaproteobacteria bacterium | reverse complement strand
CGAGAATAGCTGTCAAAATTGTTTTTAGTTTTTGACGGCTTAACTCTAGCGGAGAACATTTTGGGAAATTGGGTCGCAAAGCACTTGTATGCGTAAATTAAAGAAGGAGAATCCATAGATTTATATAGAAACACCTGATTTCGGAAAACTGCCAAACTAGGATCGTTATCTAAATCTGTTTTATCGCCAGGCAACAATACATTAGCACCGGAGAATAGAGCCTCATATACAGTACGGCCGGTTCTAAACGTTGCATCACCCCTCACGATTACATCAACACCGTTGAAAAAACCACGATCAATAAGATTGGGATGTTGCCCGATCCACAGCAATTTACCACGATTATTATTACAGAGCTTTTCAACTTCCTCTACGTATTTGGTATCTTTACCTTCTCCGACAACTAGTAAGACTGAACCTGATAAATTAGCTTTAAGAAAATCCTCGCAAACTTTTTTTACTCCCTTATCTCTGGAAACCTCTCCTACAATTGCAAAAACAGTCGTAGAATTTAAATCTATACCTTCGAAAAGGTCTGGGTCGGGAGAAGCGAGGGACGACCTGAAAGGGTTTTGAACAACTGCCACACGGTCATCACCAATAGCGCCAGTCATAACATCTAGGAGTCTACTTTTTGCTGCAGAGTCGATGCATATCAACATGTCCAGAAATTCTATTTCGTGTATTTCATTTACAGATAAAGGTTTGCGCAATAACTCTCTCACATGACCTACGATAGGTATAGTTGGCATATCCATGTGATGTTTAAACCATGAAGCCAACGGAGCCAACACAAGGCTTGATAGGTGAATTATTTGTGGATTAAATTGATTGATTGTATTAGTCAACATATTCCAACGCATCAAACTTATAATCCGGTGTAATCTAGTTCTAAATGTATGATCTACTCTTTGGCTTACTCCATCGTAGTTAAAACGGTATGGCGTTATAACACTCTTAATATTTTTAATAGATGGCCATGTTTTTTTTATATCGTTGTTGCTGATTTTAATGCGATCGCCGTGAAAAATCGGTTTCTGACAGATCAACTGGAACTCATACTGGCCCGTCTGCTCAAGCGCCTCGAAATGTGACCTCAAACTTGTCGCAGTGCCATATACCGAGTCAATTGGCACATGCGAAATCAGGAGTACTTTCAATGGCGCTCGATTTGATGTTAGACTTTTATCTTTCATTATCGATTCGGAAAATTCAACACGGTTGAATGATCATATATTCTGAAATGTGTAAGACGTTGACACAAGAAGCCTATCCGAACTTTCTTATTAAACGGGCTGGATTGCCACTGTAAATCCCTGGTTCATCAATATCGCGCGTGACAACCGATCCAGCGCCAATTACCGTGTGACTACAAATTGATACTGGTAAGACAGTAGCATTGGATCCTATGTAAACATGATCAGAAATCTGGGTAGTCTGCCACAGCTCTTTATTGCCGCCTGCCGGAGAGCCAGAAGCAAATTTATCGTTGATAAACATCACACCATGTGCAATCACGCAATCAGAGCCGATAGTTACAAATTCACATACAAAACTGTGGGATTGGATTTTAGTTCTATCACCGATTGCCACACCTTTTTGAATTTCCACAAACGGTCCGATGAAACAATCACTACCTATGACGCATTCGTAGAGATTGACAGGCTCCACGACTTTAACATTTTGTCCAAAAATAACACCCCTGATCCCAGAACGCATTATATTGACACTATCTGGCATGCTATTTCCTGAGTCATTGATCATTGTAGCCCTAAACGACAATTCTGGGGCGCAAAGCGTAAGAATACCTCTTTTCCGATTATGGACGATTCATAAATCGCCTGGATGAGTTCAACAGACTTCCGGCCCTCAAGACCATCAATCAGACCTCGGCGCCCTTGCTGCAAGCTACGGATTACATCCATGTAAAACTGGGTGTGATTCCAGGCCATCTCGTTAGGCACTTTTCCGTAAAGTTCCCAAACTAACTGAT
>JARLJN010000069.1 GCA_031291255.1 Gammaproteobacteria bacterium | reverse complement strand
TCGACCTACGATCAGGCGATTCTGGCCATCCCGCGATCTCTTAAAGGTAATGAATTAGTCGAATAGGGACATAGAATTACTTCTATGCCCCCTTCTAAGAACGGAGCGTGCGATTTTCACCGCACTCCGCTCAAGCTCGCATAAGGCTGGATGATTCTCAACCCGGCAGATTTTGAGTCATTGGCGCGTGTAGTTCTGGCGCGTTTTTCCTTGTATCGCTGTTTAAAATAATTTTCATAACAGGGATCAAAAGGAGTAGCTTCCGCTTTGATTTTCTTATGACGTCGAATCAACGTTTCCCTGGCTTGTTTAAGATAAAGTGGCTTTTTATTACCCGATTTATCCTTAACAGTGCAATGGAATCGCCAGTTATTATCTCCAACAGTAGTGAAGTAATTCTTCATGATCCACCAACGTCCTTTACGAGGATGTTTTCGGTATAGAGATTGTTTGAGCGCTATAAAAATTTCATGATCTATCGTGCCAAATACTTTTGAAGAGACTACACTTCTGTAATAATTAGTCCAGCCAGTGATTTTCGAATTCAATAGATGGATTAATTTCTCTGTTGGAAGTGCAGCACCTTGTTTAATACCGCTTTTGATTTCTTTCGTAAACGCTAAAATACTTGCCTTAGATGGCTTGATCAGCAGTTTCTCATTCGGATATTTTCGAATGTTAAATCCAAGAAAATCAAAACCCTGTTGAACCTGGGTGATCTTAGTTTTCTCGCGGGAAAGTTCAAGTCCTACTTTCTTTAGACCTGCTTCTAATATTGGAATTACCTCGTCGCGTAGCAGTTGTTCGCTGGATGCAGTTACAATGAAATCGTCAGCGTAAGCGATCATATTGATCTTTTTCTTTTGACGAACTCTTTGTGTTTCTTTTGTATCCGTTAGCGTCTTTTCTAGGCCTGATAAGGCCATAACCGCCAGAGTTGGTGAGATAATGCCGCCTTGTGGCGTGCCTAAATCGGTTGGATGAGATCTTACTTCCTCGACGTAACCTGATTTTAGAAATTTCTTGAGGATTACTTTATCCATCGGAATATTTTCCAACAACCAGTCATGGTCGATGCGATCAAAGCAAGATTTGATATCACCCTCTAATACCCAAGTAGCCGCATGTCGATTAGATAATGCGCAGAAGCATTGTTCTATTGCATCATGAGCTGATCGTTTTGGCCTAAAACCGTAGGCGTTTATGTCCGCTCTTTCTTCTGCAATAGGCACCAAAGCCGCATGCCATAAGGCTTGCATTGCTCTACACTTCATTACTGGGATCGATAGTGGGCGTAACTTTCCAGATTTCTTTGGGATGTAAATTCTTCTCAGAGGAAGCGGTTTGTATGCTTTTCTTGAGAGAGAACTTACTGCCAGCATTTTACTTTCAGATGTTTTCCATGTGATACCATCAACACCGGGCGTTTGAGCCCCAACATTGCTGGTTACACGTTTTACCGCTAAACACTTTCCATAAAATGATGAGGTGAGCAGTCTTTGTAAAGCCTTCACTTTACCAATTCTGCCGTCTCTTTCTGCCTTAGCGATACGCAGTTGGAGACGAAATACATGCGCATTTATCCTTGACCAAGGTAAATCTTGCCAAGATTGATGACGCGCTGCTGAGGATGCACCAGCGAATTGCTTCACCGTCATTTGCGTTTCCTCATGTTTAGGTTTCTCCAAATTATCTCGCCATTTTGAACCAGTCCAAAGTGGGCTCACTTTCGTGCCAAGTGATTTACACTTGTATCCGATTCATTACAAATCGGTATTTGCTTTCTTGGACATCCTGTTTCTGCAACGCATTCATGCACCTTACGATGCACTTACCTTTATTGCTAAAGGAGCTTTACAGAGTTGCCACGTTCCGCCAATAGAGCGTATAGACTTAGCCGCCTGCTGTAGACCGGAAGGTATTGTTGACGACGAGGAATTTGCCCCACGGATTCCTCCTCCCTTCAGTGGCTATGGTTTGACAGTCGTTTTCCATAGTTGGAGATGACGGTCTTTTAATGCAGGTTCAGATGTCTTCGGCATATCTACTACCTAGCGCTTACCCAGATTACGACTTCCAGGAGAATCTGCCACTCGCGTTTTAGATCCCGCGCTTTCGCGCTTTGCCTCATTGTCCGATCCGCTCTTTATTCAGGATCGTAGGTTCATCCAGTCGTATGAATGGTGGCATTTCTTGTGAGCGCCACAGCTCTATTTGGCGACTTCGTGTCGCACTGGGTTTTCTACCCCACGAATCAGACGCTATTTGAACGCTTGGCTAACATGGTGGGTGAGAACAAGTCAAAGTTGGCATCATCAAACCGTACTATCCCAATTTATTGATCATTGTCGAGATCGCTACATTGCCGGAATTGCCATGGCACTGTTACTGACTAAGGAACGTGAGTTCGGGAAGCCGGTAAGGTTAGTAGCTGGCCTAGATTTATCAGCGACTGTTTGCGCTCGTTAGATCTCACTTCATCAATGGCCGTTAGAGCGGCCGCGTCAATAGTCGCACGGCCCGCCCCCGCCACCCACGCCCGCGCGCCCCCCGCCCCCGTCGGCGCGGGCACTATTCCAAATGAAAAGCCTAAGCCAGAATCTAGCGTGAAGGAAGCCGGAGAAAACCAAACATCATAATTACCCGTCTCATAATTATAAAATCTAAGCTGGCGTTTTAGGTTGTCAGGATTAGCGGCATCCAACAGCGTCTTGTTGTTGTTTACATCGTCTAAAGACCGGTCTGGATGACAGTATTCATGCGCAATATGAGCCGGGATATCACGTTGAGAGCGACCGACTTCCTCTATCCAGATTTTATCAAGTACCTCCCAATCGGCTTCAGTCTTATTAGGTCTCCTATTATACTCATCCACATAATGCCTTAATGCGCATATTAATGGCCTGAGGTCAAACCCTGTGTCGTGATGTTCTGTAATCCGTCCTTGCTTGTCTTGGGTGGTATAGTGTAAACCTTGAGGTTCGGTAGATGCTCCAAACAACCGCCCCAAAAATCCTGAAGGCCCAGCAGATGGTACTCGCTTTTCTATTTCTTGCACTCGCTGAAAAATCAATTGTCTCGTTTCTTCATTGATTAAGATGTATTTTTCTAACATCCGCTGCATGTGCGTATCTTTAGCCCAATATGCATATTCATAGGCGGTGCATGTGAAGGTTCGACCAGAATAATCTGTGAAAGGAATATTATCAGCCTGCAAGAGTGCTTGAGCTAATTCAGGGTCTTTTTGTAGCAGTGCTTCGGCTTCGTTTTGCTCGCCATAAGCCACATGTTGCAAGAATTGTTTGGCATCTACTTTCGCTTTAAAGTCAGGACGTTCTTGTTTGAATTGTGCCAACAGCGCTGCTTTCAATTCAGGATTGTCATAGGTATTAATGTCTTCATATAACGCTTGTAAGGCGTTGTCATCCATTTGAGATAAATCAATCTCCATGTCAGTTGCATGAATGTGCTCATTTTTATGCGGGACCGTGTTGTCGGGTGTGTCCACGGTATCAAAATCTTCTCTGAATGCATCAAGGTTGTATTTCCACCCCATAAGTAAGAAATTTGCAAAATGCGTGGCAATACAACCTTGGTGTTTTACAAATAACCCTTTTTTGTCACTTATAAGCATAAACTCATCAAAATGCGGTGAGGCTTTAATTTGTTCCCAATGCGATTTAAATCGCTCTTTTAGTGTTGGAATGGCGTCTTCAGGAATAGGGTTTTTTAATGCAAAGCGGTCTTGATAATGATGGATATACTCAATAAGACTCTCTTCCACTGGCCCACTATGCACTAATGCGTCTTTGACAACATTTGCTAAGTCCTCTACAAGCTTTCTATCACTTTCTAACGTCTTGCCAAAATTAGCTTCGGTTATGCCTTGTTCTCGGCATACGATATTAAGCTCTGCTAAAAAAAACTGGGTGAGAATCGTCAATCTCTCGGCGTCTTGCATGCTGTAAAAAGGAGAGCCTTCGACATCATCGAACAAATTGGGCGTGCAATATTCTATCAATCCACGAATATAATCCTTTGTTGTGGCTGGATTGTCCTCATCAATTGCCAGTTGCTCATTCATATAGTCTTTCGTCATTGGCACGCTTGGTACAGAGTCCTGAGCGCGACGAGAACGAGTGTCTTGGGTTTGCAAGAAATCGACGCTTACGCCAAGGTAATCGTTGATTTCAGCAATTAATGCTTGTCTAATCTCATCAAAATCAACGCGTAAGCCTTGATGATTTGCTAAAAAACGAGCGATTAATCCTTCCTTTGATTTAGGTGTAAACGAGACGCCTTGATAGTGTCGTCGCAAGGTATCAGACAATAGAGAATTTGCTGGAATCTCATGGCCATCCACCATCTGGTCATGGTTGGCACTAAAGGTTGGCAAAATAGCAGTCGTGCGTAACTGATTATCTTGTTCTCTGGGTCTTAAGATGATGCTATGTAAATTAGCTGACGTTGCTTGCATTAAGTGCACCAATGACTCAGGATACAGAGGAAAAACTTTCATTAATGGCTCTGTAATCCGTCTGTCTTGTTGTACTTCTTTCAAAATGCCTAAGTACGTCTTTATTTGCAAAAGACGCTCCGCTTTAGCGGTCTTTTCCTCTGAGTCGGGCATGTATTTTAAATCAAAGGCTAATGCTGATTGATAAGCCTCTAAACTCCCCACCCCTGTGCTTTGTTGGTTCGCACCTAAAAGACCAAAAAATTCTTGTAATGAATAGACCGACTTACAGGTATTATCTAATCCTATCTCTGTCCCACTCATGATGGGCATGAATAAGTGAACCCGATTGGTCTTCTTGTTGATGTATATATGCCTTGGCGCCGTCGGTTCTTTGAAGAGTAACTTCACATTGTGCTTTATTTGGTTATCATGCACTATAGTATAGCATATTTATCGACAACAAAACTCAAGATGTATTGAGTATACAGGGCCTACGCATGAAAAAAAGCTTGACTAATACGTGAACGTTAGCGTTACCGTTGGCGTTACCGGTCTAATCGATATCGAAACCTGAAAATAATATTTAAAAATCATAAGAAATAGGTGATATTTAGCTCCGAAGACAAAAGGGAGCATTCAGTAATGCAAGGAGCATTAAAATATTTTACCGATATAGAAGATCCCAGGTCGCCAAGAAATCAAAAACACCCTCTGGTCATGTTGATTGGAACCACTTTACTTGCGAGTCTTGCTGGCATTGATAGTTTCAGTGGTTTTGCAGATTTTACAGAAGCACACTATGAAACACTGAGTGAGTATTTTGATTTTCCTTATGGCTATCCAAGTCATGACACATATCAACGTTTATGGGATGCGATTGCCCCATCCCAATTTTATAAATCATTTTTACTATTCACAGCATCCTTAAAAAAACTAACTCAAACATTCATTAACCTAGATGGTAAAACCATTTGTCATAGTGGTCGTGAAAAAGCACTGCATATTGTCACTGCGTGGTGTCATGCAAATCAATTGGTATTAGCTCAGGAAAAAGTGGATAGCAAAAGTAATGAAATAACAGCTCTACCAAAATTAATCGAACTGCTCGACTTGAAGGGGCGCATTGTTACAATTGATGCTATGGGAGCACAACGAGAAATTTGTTCCCAAATTATTGCTCAAGGGGGAGATTACGTCATTTCTCTTAAAGGGAATCAAGGCAATTTACATCAAAATGTAGCAGATTATTTTTCTGATCCAAAGCTTCTTTATGCCTGTGAATCATCTGAAGAAAATGATAAAGGACATGGTCGTCTTGAACAACGCATAGCCTTCTCATCAGGTGCAATTGATTGGTTACAGAAAGAGCACCAATGGCCTGGACTAAAAAGTATCGGGCTCGTGAACTCTTTTGTCGAAAAAAATGGTAAAAAATATGAAGAGCAACGATTTTATATCAGTTCCCTTTCCGCAAATGCTAAATTATTAAACCAAGCTGCTCGTATGCACTGGGGGATAGAAAACCAACTGCATTGGCGACTTGATGTTGTATTTAACGAGGATGGTGCGTGCATTAGAAATGATAATGCTGCTGAAAACATTGATATCTTAAGAAAATGGGCACTAAACAGCCTACAAAAATGCAAACAAAAGCCAGATCAATCCATTAAAAGCATAATGAGAAAGAATGCAATGTCTTTCAAACACCTGATGGACAGTGTAAAGAAAATAGTTCTTGCAGGTACCTAACCGCATCTTTGTGATGTTAAGGCCTGCTTTTCCATTTGCCTTATTGAAGGAGTACGAACTAATTTTGTAAGCATGGAAACAATCCGTAATAACAAACTTCGAATTGCCAAATAGGATTCTTCTTCCAGAAAATGCAAACCCTTACAAATATCTAGAATCCCCGAGCATTCTGTCGCGGAGCGCCTTGCCATTCTATAAAATCGAATTTTTTCATTTGCAGAAAATTCTCCAGCCCCTTCCGCTATATTCAATAGCACCGATGAACCTGCCCTTTGTAACTGGTCAACCAAATAAGCTCGCCCTTTTGGTAATTGATTGATAATTGATTCAGTAGCCATAACGAACTCAAAGGCTATTTTGTATACATCCAGTTTTTCGTGATCAAAATAACGCATCTTCTTCCTTGTGCGATAGTTGGTGTCAGCATTCTAAAAGAAAAATCCTTCTGGATTCAAGTCAGTTCGGAAACGCAAGCGGTAACGGTAACGTTCACGTATTAGTCAATATGTTTTCATGCGTAGGCCCTACAATGGGGATTTAAGTATTTTGCTTGTGTATATGGTGCCCAAAGCCGGAATCGAACTTGAAATTAACTACTTGATTTTAAATGAGATAAATTTTGAGTTCGC
>JARLJN010000068.1 GCA_031291255.1 Gammaproteobacteria bacterium | reverse complement strand
TTTTTTTATATTAAAATTAAAATTAAAATTTTTTTTTTTTTTTTTTTTTTTTTTTTTTTTTTTTTTTTATTTAAATAAAATAAATTTTTTTGTTTTTTTTTGGAACCCCACACCCCCCAAAACCCAACCTACATGTCATAATAACCAAATAACGTGTCGCTTAATCAATTACATTAACCAATTTTGTTTTAGCCATAATTTTTTTAATTTGCTGAGATAATTCATCTAATAATATTTTTTTAGTTGAGCACTTACGACTGGTGATGCCTATGGTTCGCATGGGTTTAGGTGATGTAAAAGGAATGAAGGTCGCGAGTTTACAACCTTCTGTTGCTAAACGCGGCATTAGCGTCATGCCAGAGCCTGCAGCGACCATGTGGCGCAGTGCTTCTAAACTGGTGGCGCGAAAATGTAATGTTTCAGTGGCATTGGCTTGATGACAAAAAGATAAGACTTGATCACGCATACAATGTCCATCTTCTAAAATTAAAATGTTTTTGCTATCCAATTCTTCATGTTTTATTGTTTTACGTTTAGCAAGAGCATGTGAGTGTGAAATAGTAAGTAAAAATTCTTCTTCAAATAAAGGTGTCGTTGTCATCCCAGATTCGTTCATAGGCAATGCTGTAATAGCAGCATGAATTTTTCCTTGTTTGAGTTTTTCCATTAACAGCTCAGTTTTTTCTTCAATTAAATAAATTAATAAGTTTGGAAAAATAGCCGAAAGTTTAGGAATAATATATGGAAATAAATAAGGTGCGAGTGTAGGAAAAATACCGAGTTTTAATTCGCCGTTAAAAGGATCTTTTGCTGTTTGGGCGATTTCTTTTAACTCACTGACTTGCGATAAAATTTGACGCGCTTGTTCTGTGATAATCAAACCAACTGCGGTTAGAGCTACAGATTTATTTGTTCGTTCTAAGAGTTTTACCCCTAAGTATTCTTCGAGTTTATTTATTTGTATGCTAAGTGCGGGCTGGCTTACAAAGCATTCTTCAGCGGCTTTTCCGAAGTGCTCATGATCTGATAATGCAACCAGGTATTGTAAATTACGAATATTCATTTCTGCTACCATAAGATTTTGTTATCGTTAGTATAACAACAATATATTATATTTATCAAGCTATCTCCTCTATTTTGTATCTACAACGATACCTAAACGAGGAGCAAACCATGCAAAGTAGATTCGATAATGTCTTAAAAGAGCTGGTAATACGTCACAGAGAGCATTTTGAAACGAAAATGGCATTAACACTGATTGAAGATCAAGAGTGCATAAATGCGGTCGTCAAAATATCAAATAAAGTGATTGAAATTTTTGAGCAGTATCCTGCTGAAATAAAAGAAATTATTGATAAACAACCCAAGGTGTTAACTGATTTATATAGCATTGATATCTATGGTCATCTTACACGTAAAGCCAATGTAAGCCCTTATGATGACATGCTGCATGCATTGAAGCATGCTCATGAACATCCCACGCAAGCTTTGCATGTGCAAATGTGTTTTATCTATCGTATCTATGACCATCTTGATTTAGCAAAAGTTAATGTAGCGTTAAAACAAGAATGGGTAGAAAAAATATATCATTCAGATTTATTTTCTGATCGCGCTAGAAAAGAAATTTCATCAACAACAAAAGACTGTTACAAACAAGGGATATGTCATCTTGCATTCTTTAATGCAAAAATTGCCAGTGTTTCTAGTCACAAACCCGCTAAAGAAAAATTTAAAGTGGATGAAAATTCCAATTTTTATAAATCAACGTTAGCACTTTCATTGCCTACAGTGTGCGGTCCATCAGGTCATACAGGCTCATTAGTTTTACTCGCTGGCGTCATGAATACACTGGATAAAAATGAATGGCAAGACTATGCCTTAATTGTCGCGAGTTTTTTAGTGATCGCGGGTTGTCACAGTTTTCATGAAAGCATGATGGTGTCTAAAACGGCGGGTGTGAAATATGAATATGGTGATTATCAATCTATGTTCTTTCACAAATTACAGTCACCCAAGATTGAAGAGATATTACTGCAACACAATCATTTGGTTAGATATAAATAATCATATAACTTCGCTGTCGTCCCGGACAAGCACCGTTAACTGTCATTGATTATATAACTGAACTATCACGGTGCGCGATCCGGGATCTAATCTTACTTGAGAATCGAGCTACGTTGTCGTCCCGGACAAGCACGGTTAACTGTCATTGATTATATAACTGAACTAACACGGTGCGCGATCCGGGATCCAGTCTTTTAGCAGCAATGAGACGATAATATTTGTTTCTAGTGATTACAGCAAAAATTTTTTAGTCTTAAGTAATATATCTAGCTAGTGTTGCCCTATATTTCTCAGATTTTTTTTTCATTTAAATTAATATGTAACGGAAGGCAAGTTTGAACATATATTTTTTTATAAATTTATTGGCGCTAAGAAACTGGATCCCGGATCGCGCACCGTGATAGTTCAGTTATATAATCAATGACAGTTAACGGTGCTTGTCCGGGACGACAACGCAGCTCGATTCTCAAGTAAGACTGGATCCCGGATCGCGCACCGTGATAATTCGGTTATATGATTAATGACTGTTGACTGTGCTTGTCCGGGACGACAGTCTAGTGTGTTTGATTAGCGAATAGGGGACTTGTTCATGGATGTTGAGAAGTCACTGTTATTGCACGTAACACTATGAAAAATAGTATAAAAAAAATGCTATATCATTTAATCTTCGCTTAAGTTTTTAACTGTATAATTAATGCCTAAATGTAAATTTGATTTTTAATGGTGACGACTATGCCCGCCCGCTTCAAGCAATCTACCCCACAACTGCTAGCCCTTACGCTTTTTCGCTTAATGACCTGGGTGCTGTTGTTGCAAGATAATCCCGAGAAAAACCGCCATAAAATTTTCGTTAATACTTTAGTGTATTTAAATATCGCTAGCATGCTCATTTCATTTTTTAATATCTTACGAGAGCATAATGTTGAATTGCAAACACAAGATGGCAACACCAGTGTTGTTAAAAATAAATTTATTACTTTGTACGGAGTAAAAGAAATTGAATGGAAGCTAGGTGAGAATCAGATTTATAACAAAGCGAAATATTTAATAAATCAATTTGATAGCAATAAACTCTCAATTGCTGATTTTCCAGATAAGCCATCAGCATTTAATCCTTATCTTGATTTTATGCCATACACAGACGCAAACTTTTCTATGACGACAAAAGCACGATTTATGGAATATACAGGAGTGCCACATTACTATGTAGGCAGATACCTTGCTTCCACATTGTCTTTGACAAATGCTCCTGCATTTATATTTATAAGCGCTTACACATTATTTGGAATGGCAGTCACGTTAACGGAATCAGCAATTTTAAATAAACAAACTTTGTGTTTAAATTTAGAAGGCTTTACTTTATTTTATAAAAATTGGTGTTCTATAACGCCGACCTGTATAGGTCAACAATTATCACGAACAATTCGTTTCTCTCCAAAAAATCGTAGCCTTTCTTATGTGATGAATTATATTCTTGAAGCTGAAACGGCTTTGGTTAAAGCGAAAGAAAATAATGAAGGCTTGCCAAATTTAATCAAAGATAAAATTAAGAATTACACTCCTATGTTTTTTCTCCCTTCAAAGCATGTAAATCAAAATGAAGAAGTGAAAGAGAGCACATATCGCATCTGATTTTTAATGTAAAATATTAGACATTCCCATCCTCTTTGAGTATTATTTTGCAAACTAAAAGGGGGCAGCATGCTAAGCCATAGATTATTTGAAGTTAGGACATTTACTGAATCTGCTGAAAAGATAAGGTTTATTAACTCGCAATATGCATTAACAAAAAAGGTAGTGCAAATAGCACTAAGAGATTTTCGTGCTGCTGTAAACAATCTTCAACAAAACCCCGTCAACGAAGATCAGCTCATCAATATGGATTTCTATGAGGTGTGCTTAAAAAAAGCAGATGACATTAAAAAAACCATTAAATCTTTCCTGAGAATGCACTCTTCCTTGCTGGGCAAACCTATTTATCGTCCTTCTTTTAATGAATTTTCATTTGAAAATTCACGTTATATCGATATTAATGATGTGGTGGATCACACATTAACATTTCTAAAAGAAATTCTAGAACAGGGAAAAAATCTCACCCCGACCTCTGGAGAACAAGCTTATTTTTTTATTGTTTTAATGCATAGAGTCACACAAAATGCTTTGTCAGATTTTCATAATACTATTGAAGACGCGAAGATATGCTTAAATCTTAAAAGACAAAATATAACGTATAATATGGGCGGTGATCCCTATGAGATATGTCAAGATAAGGCAGATAAAATTAGAGCCTTAACCTTATTTATTAGAGAAAAGCTAGTTGAGTTCAAAAATATATTTAAAAATGATCCTGTCCAAAAGCAAAAATTTGAGGATGATCTTAACTGCAGTTTTTATAATTTTCATTATTTATATAATGAGTGTCATATGGGCGGATCTATGGAAGATGCATTAAAAAGTCTTAAAATAGAATCAGTCACTGGTCATACATACAATACACATAGAAAATTTTTTCTGAGTGAAATTAGAAACACTTTTTATCGAAATAATAGTCAGAGTAGTCAAGTGAGCAATGTTTCACAAAGATCCTCATCGTATGAAGAAGAAATTGCGCCGGTTTTAAGATTTTGGGGGTTGTAATTTTTATTACAGCTTAATTCTCTTATTTTGTTCCATTATGGGGTTACCAGTTTTTGCATTTTCTAGGCGGTGTGATTTGCGTTTTGCAAACAAAGTCAATGGTGGTTTAGGTACAGGTTTATGTAAACTTTGAAGCTGTTCTAAAATTTGCAGTGCAAACTCTTGGGGTAACTTTAATTTTGATTTAGCTCCGCTAGTCAAGCTGTCATCCATGCTGTCTAATAAATCTTGTAAGCTTGCAATGATTTTTAATGTATGTTGCAGACTTGTTTTTTGTTCACATTGTATGTTATCAATTAAGCCTATTACATCTTTAATTGCCACACCAAATTCATTATGATGCTGTTGTAAATAGTGTGCTAGCGTATTTAAACGTAACTTTTCACGATGGAAAATTATTTTTTTGAGTTGTGCTGGTGTGAACGCTTGATCATAGTGATAGCTATTTTCATAATTAATGGAACGTAGCGCTAAGGCTTGCCAATTATCTTCATCTTCTTTTATAAATGCAAACTCTGTGTTGGGTGGAAATAAATATTCATTTTCTGAACGTGAATTAGCATAAGGAATTATACTTTTAGCTAAAAAGTTATTTTCCGGCAATGTAGTTTTAACGTCACCAAAACTATGCAGAGAATCAACAGATATCGCAGTAAATCCTTTGTGTCTAATTAATTGTTTACTAGCAGCGAGTCTTTTCCGTTCTCGAAGAAAAGCACCAGGATGTTCATGGCGATAACCTTTAATAATTTCATGTGTGTTGATTTTATTTAATCCGTGTGTCGCAAAACAAATATGGGCTAAGTCTAAATAACTTTCTGTTGTTAATGTATGAAAGCGTAGAAGGGTATTGAAATCAATATATCCACCGCCAGACCAGTAGCCTATTGCGTATTTCTCAACAGGATGCAAAATGCCTAATGGGTCAGGGTAAGTATTTAATGAGTTGTCATGGCCAAATGCACTGAGCTGTAAACGATGAAAAGATAAGTGTTCGAAATCCGGTTCTGCTTTTAAAATATTTTTTAAATTAAATTGAATACCATCTATCGTAATTGTTGCACTAATTACATCTAATTTAGGACGTGTAGTCCCATCCATTAATGCATAAATTAAATATTCGAGATGCTGCGTTGCTAACCGTTTATTACGCGGTCCTTGATATATCTGCCATGTACTTAGCTCAGATTCAAGATTCGATGAGTGGGAATGCATAAGAGCTCGTAAAGCGTGATAACAGGATGGGATATTCTAATACGAATTTGAGTAATAGCAATGGAGATAAAAGCTAGTCACGCACGTTGGCAAGCGTTATTGATGCTGACTAACGTGTGCGGCTAGTGTTTTGGATCTAACTGTTGCGAGCACGTATGGCGTTGAACAAAGAAAGAGATGGATCATTGTCTTGTACAGCGACATTTGCTGCAGCGGGAACATTTGCATTATTGGCAACTACAGGAGCGGCTGCTTGAGCTTCAACGGGTAAGGCTGTACCTAAGCGTGGGCCTCCAAAAAGACTAAAAGCGCCAACTCTAGGTGCTACAGCTGCGCCAGGAATAGAAGGGTTAGCCTGTGTATTTGCCTGTCCTGGTGGATGATCAAGCTCAGTAACACTAACGGGTGAATAGTTGCTTTGCATGGTAATGCTCCGGTGTTGTAAAAACAGAACTTAGTCTATACGTGCAACATTAAGGCAATATGAAGAAAATTTAATCATATTTATCAATGCATTAAGTCACTATTTAATATGAGGTGGTGTTTAACTCTGTTTTTAAGGCGCTGTAAATTATTTGTATAATACAACCATGATATGTATGATTAATAGACTTATATTTTTCATGAGGTGATTATGCAGTGTAACTTTTTTGTTAAAGAAGATTTTGAGCGCGGTTTGTTGAAAGATGAAAAAATCAAGCACGCAAAGCTAGTCAAGTTAACCGAAGAGTATCGTCAGCGCAAAAATGCTGCGCTCACCAAATGGGGCCCGGAGCATGCTAACTATCTCCAAATGAAACTGATTTATAATGATTTGCTGCAAAAAATGACTTGCAAACAAAAAAGTGTAAAAGCTAACGACCCTGTTCCGTCTGCGTCAATCCCGTAGTTGATGATTATTCGTATATAATCAATATTTGACTACCATATTTGTTAAGTCTGGCAGTAGATATTTTTGTAGCGCTTTTGCTTTTTCAAATCTTTCTACTCTATCTTCTGTTCCTTGCACCATAATGGAGTAAAGATCGAAAAAGTAAGAGTGTAGTTCTGGCGAATCTTCAATACGGGTGAGTTTATCTGCGATAAATCCGTAAAATAAATAATTCGCCTGTTTATCTGAGAGAAAAGGGATGATATGCAGTATGCAACATCTTGCGATATCTCTATCGTCTTCTCTCAGCATGCGCAATACTAGATCATAGAGTATATTTTCTCTCAAATTTTCAGAAGCTGATATGGCGAGATGTGCTAACAT
This sequence comes from Gammaproteobacteria bacterium, assembly GCA_031291255.1. Taxonomy (GTDB): domain Bacteria; phylum Pseudomonadota; class Gammaproteobacteria; order DSM-16500; family DSM-16500; genus UBA5158. Next base: position 22,326 of record JARLJN010000068.1, on the reverse strand, counting down.
AGAAAACATTAAATATTTTACGCGTTCTTTAATGTGTGTTTCATTATCTTCCTCTTTGAGATCTATATTTTTTAATAGTGCAGAAACAAGATTATTATGTTGCTCACCCGGAATATAATCTAAGAGATGGCTAGTCAAAACACAAGCTGAATGACGTATGTCTTTGTCATTGTCATTTAGTTTAGATGACAATAATCCATATATACTTGCTATTTCCTCTAGCCTGAATTCAGGCAAGAGTTTGAATATCATAAAACAAACAGATTTAAAAACCTTAGGTTGTAGAGACGTTAAGTGCGATATCAAAATTGTCTTGAAGAGTGTTAGATCTTCAACCGACATCCATGGTCTAAGATCAGACATAGAGCTTTTGCTATAGTCATTAAACAAATATTCTATAAATTGACTGTCAGGTAATTTCACGAGAATAATTTTTATAAATAGTTGCATGTTTTCATCTGACATTTTATTAAGATTATGCATTAGATGAGTAATAGTATTTATTTCATTGCTGCCATCATGAAGTTCTTGAATTTTAATAGCATAAAAATCATTTTCTTGTCCCAAGAATTCGACCATGTTTGAGTAATAATCTTTGGTATGAAAAAGTCTTTCTGTTAATTGAATAGCATTTAAGTTTAGGCTCTTTAAATAAATAGTTGTGATGCGTTTGGTGTGTGTCATCATGTTGGATTTTAACCAATTAGGCATGTTCGCTATCCACGTAGGATACATGTCAATAATAGCAGCTTGTATGCTTTGCGATGAATGTTCATACCAGGCATCCATTAATTCAAAAACTTTAAAATGATTGTGGTTCCAGCTTGCCCAGCTTAGTTGTTCAGGGACATTAGAAAGCGCGAGCATGGCTTTATCAACATGTGCTTGAGACTCTAAAATACCCATGGGTATTAAAATATTTTCTATGGTGGGAATATAGTACATTTGAAATGTATTTTGTAATTGAAAAAATAAAGCATTATAGACTTGTTCTTTTTGATCATTAGGAATTAAATAATGATACTGAGAGAGGCTATATAATAGGCCACCTTTTTTTAGATTAGCAGCATGAACTTCTTCATCATTTTCTACACGTTCATGTGGTTTATTGAGTTCAGTTAAAAAGACTAATACTAGCTCTCGTTTTTTTTCTTCAGAAAATAAGTGAGCTAAATTTTTTGCTAAATCAAATCGAAAAGCTTCCTCGTTACTCGTGCCTGAACCATTAGCGCTAACATAATAATTATGACAACCATTTTTTAGCTTATTAATCAGGTAATCTATAATAGGATCGCTGTCTTGTTGAGTAATATGCGCAGCCAGAGTGATTAACGCTTTTGCAGCTGCATTCCTAGTTGCACTTTCCGAATTAGATAATAACGAAATAAGATTTTGAATGATTAATTTTTTCGTAACTTCGTCTGTGTTGTTATAAAATTCAGTTAATACTGAAACAGCCCATCTTTTATTGGGTTCACTTTCTATGAGTATCCTCAAGCTTAATTGTATGAAATGATTTTCTAATTTCATTTCTTTAATTGTGGAGGCATAAGTCATTGCACTCCATGCAACATTTGAGCGCACATGTTCATGGTGAGAATGGGCTTGTTTTTTTAAAAAAAGTACGGCTTTCTTTTTGAGTGATTCTGTAAAAACATCATGAAATAAAACTAATGCTGATATTCTTTGGTATAAAGATTGCGATTGATAGTCTTCGCCCCTGTATTTAGGATAACCTAAAATACGACTCAGTAAATAGTCTTTAGTCGATTCTGAAATTTTATCAGACCAGATTATAATGTAATCCAAAATATTATAAGAACCAGTAATAGAATTTGTATGGCCAAGATCAATTTGTTTTAGTTTTTGTTTTATAAAATCATCACTAGGTTTTATACTAGTTATATTAGGTAGACTAGAAAACGCTGTGTATGTTAAGTAACTATCAGAGTATTTGCCAGGCTGTAAAATTCTATCAGACATGGCTTGAAATAAATCGTGAGTTGCTGTTTTCCAGCGATAATCTAACCATGTTAGGCGTTGATGATTGCTGATTTCAACTATTTGATCTATTTGCTTAGAAGTGATGGGCAAACAATAAGGTACTATAGCAAGCTCTTGTACTATGGATTCGTCAAATTTTGAAAGATAAGCAGGATAGCAACTGAGGAATAAGCGCAGTAATTTTAAAAAACTACTCACTTCTTCAAGTTTAATAGTCAATAACCGCTCATTCACCTTAGTCATGGTCTCATCAATTAAGTTCCTTCTCAATATGTTATCTGGCATTACTGCGCAAAACTGACTTACAAAGTCTGCGAGAGGGTATGGTTTCAATCCATGCCAACGAATTTTGGATAAACGCCTATACTCTTTGCAGAGTTCATACCAAAGATCAACAGCATTTAGTTTTTTATTTTTAATATATAGCTGAGTAATAAATTGAAAATGAATCATGAGTTACCTATTTTTTGTTTTTTATCTAAGTGTTCTATAAATACAGCCTATACGACTATTGTTATTTTTTTCTTTATTGATCTGATCTTCATTTAATTCAGTGACTGTATGATTAAATGTATAATTCCCGAAGATTTTGATCTGAGAAGCTGACCAATTATATATTTCTTTAAATAAAATGAGATTCTGTGTCAGAGATAGATGACCATGTTCATTCGTTAATTGGTAAGCTTTTTCTACTCTGCTTTTCGGAGATTTTTTAATATGCTCTTTTATTTGTTCGAGTAAAGCTGTCGATGAAAGCTGCTCTTTGCCTGCCAAGAAATTTGTTTTAAATAAACTAGGGGCCCATTGACCCTCTCGTAAAGCGGCGTAAATTTTTTTAAATGTATTTATTTTTACACTGAGTTTTTCTTCATATTGAAATTTTAGTTTTTTAATTTCTGCTTCTTTGTTATTAATGACAACTAATAACTGAGGCAGGCTATATAAGGTTTTTTCAATATCTATGATTTTTTCTTCAATGTTTTTCTTAAGCTCTTTTGCTTTTATTTCATCCTTTTTTATTTGAGTTTTAGCATCAGTGTGAGAAATAATTTCTTTTTCAATTTCTGCATCAGCACAAAGATAAGCAGCATCTAAAGTGACTAATTTCCAAGATTTTGCTACTGTGCTATTAGGGTTAGCATTTATTCGTTGTTGAATTTTTTCTAGCAATTGGTTAGGTGAAACGCCAATATTCTTTTCGAGAAAGTTTTTGATAAATCTATCCATAAAGCTTTTTCGTTTTAGTTCAGTATATTTCAATTTGAAAAAATCTATCTGAATATTTCTTCTTTTATCAAGACAGAGCTGAATGTTTCGACCTAGTTGTTCACGTTTCCCTTGTAATAGAAACATTTTTTCATCGAGTTGCCGCGATTCTTTGCGCAAATCATTTATATTATTTCTAAGGGTTTCCATTTTAGCTTGATCGTTTAGATACGATATTTGTAGTTCCTTTAATATATCGGTCTCATCCTTAATTTTCATCACATATTCATTAATGGTTGCATCAAGTGACTTAGCTCCACCTTCATTTTCCCCCATGATTTTTTTAGCTTCTTGGTAGGCTTCAGAAATAAGTTTAAATTTTTCAGGGTCACCACCTCTATCTGGATGATGACGCATTGCTAATTTCTTATAAGCACGCTCTATGGCTTTTGAATTTGGCTGTTCTTCAGTTAACTCTAATATAGTGCAATAACGTGATAACATTTATTCAACCTTGTGGTGTAAGTGTTTGCTTATGACTTTATACATAAATCATTTTCTACAGTCATGTTAGATTATCCCCAACGCAGCTTCTATCGTTGGACGTATGGATAACGTACTGTAATGTTTCATGTTCCCTTCTTGTGAGATAGGTGTTAATTCACCGTTAATCACAAATGCCCAGGTGCGTTTAGATTCAGGAAAAAGAACACCATGGCTAGTCCAAAAAATTCCATTACCACGGCCATGATCCGTTGTGACTATGACTAATGTTTCTTTATCTAGCCCCATTTTTTGCAATGTTGTGAACAGCTGATCTATAGCATTATCATAATATGACAGGCTCTTGTGATAACGTTCTAAATCCATGGCATGTGCTGCGTCATCAGCGTCATTGAATGATATCCATAAAAAGCGCGGCTGGTATTTTTTTAGGTAATGCAGAGCTTGTGAAAAGGTATATTCATCATAACGATCATTGCCAGAGTGATGCTCAGCTTGTCTGTGGTTTAACAGATCCATGATGGCATCAGCTTGCCCTGTGTCAGGATCATATGCGGGAGCGTTACCTACATTCGTATATGCAGTACCTGTTACGCTCTCAGCAGACAACCCTATTTCACGCCATGATGAAAAAACGGCGACATCCTTTTTGTTTAATCCCAATCGGTGCGCAACACTTTCTACAACGGTTTCAACTTGAATACGCCCACATTCGTTATTATCACAAGATTGTACATAGCCCGCCATTTGACTGAGATACGATGGTAAGCTCATGGGAATAGAAGCGGTTTCAATGGTTAAGTTGCTTCCTGGCTCACCATAAAAAATTCCTTTGTTTGCATGTCTCATCTTGAGTTTAAAAAAATATCTATGGTCATTAAAAACATCCTGCCAGCGTGTTCCATCTAACGTAATGTAGATAACGCGAGTCACTTTATGTGTAGAGGGTGTTTCTGCATAGGCCAAAGCGGAGAACAAAATCGATAATAAGATACCCAAGCATATTCGTAACATAATGTATTCCAAATGAGTAAGATAAGTTTTAAAAGGTTGGATAGATTTGCAGGGAAGAAATCTGTCTATATCTATTTTTGTGAAACTCCACTAGTTTAAAAAAATAATTCTATAGCTATCAATGATTATTATGTTTTTCAGGTTGGGTAGGTATGGACTGTTGTGGCTCGGGCGTGCTACTTATTAAAGCTTGTTGGAGTTGAGTATCTCTAACGAGTGAAAAAAATAATGGCATTGCTACTACAAGTAAAATGATCAACAGCCACTTCCATAAGGGGGTTCGTATTGATCCATGAGATTTGTGTTTTAACGGTTTCATTTTCATTGTGTAATTTAACCTTATTTTCAATAATTTTCCTATTTTTTCATGCAGTGCTGCTCAAAAAAATAGAGACTATTTTTAATGCAATTTGACCCTGGTTTATGCACACTTTCAAATTTGCATGGCCTTTGGCGTGTCTGCAGTTAAAGAAGAGCTAGAGGCTGCATTAACATCATCAACGCGACGATCAAACAATCTTATACCTGTCGTAACAGTAGCAGCAACACGAATACTCTCTGCGGGAATAGCGCCGCTAGAAATATAATGCTGTTGTACCTTTTTACTGAGCTCGCTTATTTTTGCATGTAACTGTGCATCATAAGGAATGACTTCGAGACAGCTACTTAAATAGCTTAATACCCATGTCGCGTATCTAGCGAGATAATTTTTCTGATGATTAGATGGATCATACAATTGATTAATTATGCTTTCAGACATACGAATCAAAAGATCTGGTGATATTTCTTCAGCCATACTTTGTGATAGGCAGCTAATGGTTGGTTGGGCAATAATACTATCGTTGCCTATATCATATTCGTTGTATTTAGAAAAATTATCAGCAAGTAAAAAGATCACTTGCTGTTTTTCAGCTGGAGTGAATAAAGGATAAAGCGTAGCAATTAACTCTGGGGTCCCTGTGCGTCTGTGCCATCCAGCCTCTGCCAGCTCACTTAATAGATTTGGAATTATCATCTTTAGTATTTGCTGATTAAATGGTGAGTGCGGTTTAGTAAGGATGAATTCTATTAATGCTGAGCTGTGATGGATATTTAGATATTCATGGGTAAGTATTTTTTCGAGTAAAGAAAAAAATAACTCAGTTTGTTGTGCTGAAAAATAGGGTGACATGATTGCAATAATATTCGTTGCAATATTAATATTCCCAGCATGAAAAATAGACTCGTCCCGTAATGCCCCCCTCATCTTTTTTGTTATTTCTTCTGGTGTTGGTGGTTGGTAGATTTGTTGTTTTGTCTCTGCATTCTGTTTTTTAAACTCATAATGGTGTTCAACATTTTCCTCACACTTTTTAATCATCTCTTCATTAGGAAATTCCATCCACTTTAATAATTCAGGAATTAGCAACTGAGCGAGTTGTTTTGTTTCTAGCGATGGATCTTGCATGAGTAAAGAGAGTAACTCATAGCCCATTCCTTTCGCATGATAATTTTTTAAAAGCAGCATTAATTGAGTAGCGAATTCACTAGTGGATTCTTTTAAAAATAAACTGAAACAAGCCGGCAGATATTTTCTTAAACTTTTGTATGTGTGAATGTAGCTTTGATTTTTAGAAACATTGTCAAAAAAACAAAGAGCAGCCTCTTTAGATAAAGGTAGTTGCATCACAGCAGCAAGCCAAATGACTGATCGAGATTTATTAGCAAGTTGCTCTGCAAGGTAGTTTTGTTTTTCAGCGGGAGACATTATATTGATAATAATGTTGAGGTTCTCAAACAATGCAATTTGATAATGAGGATGATCAGCTGTCATAGCATGAAAATCATGCCAACCAGATAAAACAGCGCATACATCCTTGTAAGATAAATATTGATTCAGATTAACTCCTTTATGAAGTGCAGCTAAAATACATAAAAGATCTAACCATTGTTTTGAAAATTCATGATGATAATTAATTGAGTTGAAATCATTTATTATATTGTTACCTTCTGCAAAAACAGCAACGATAAATTTAATATATCGCACTATATCTTCTTGCTTGGAAAGCAATTGTTGTATTTGTATAATTTGATGTTGCAATTCATCTGTGCGTTCTCCACAGAATGCAGCGAGAACAAGAGACTGTAAAAATCTCACTAAATAGTCTGGTTTAATAATCAGTGATTGTTGCTCTTTAGTGACAGACTCTGTAATTTTACAATAAGTAGGAATGATTAATTGATTTCTAGGATTCAAAATAGGTCTAGGCCAAGGATCAAATCGTTTTCTATATTCCTCATCCTGTTTTGTGGCATTAAAAAGTTGTTGCATAGAACATAGATCTATACCTGTTTGAGAAGCGCAAAGTTTTTTCTCGAGTACGTCTATGTGTTGATGAATTTCATCCATTAATAAAATGAGTGCTTCATGACTTTGTGCTTTTTCTAAAGATAATATATCTGTGAGCCTTTTTGCTGTGCTAGAATTTTTTTCTTCTATTCTCTTTGTTGGATATTCTAGGTTCTTTTGTAATAGCTGATTGAATGTAGCTTCATCAAAGCGATGTGTTTCATCATTTATTTCTTTCATTTTATTCGCTAACTGAATTGCCTTCTCATTATTTAACTTACAAAATAACGCTTCTAAAACGGTTCCAAGATTCGCTGGATTCATTTCGTATAAATGCAGAGTACTCAAGTAATGTTCCGCATCTTCTGTTGACATCAATCCTAGCAATCTTGAACGCAAATAGTCATACGGCGGATTCGCAGTAGTGAGTATTTTTACAAATAACGCTTTTTGCACATCCTTAGAAAAATTCAGTGGATAATAATCAGTACCAAAATGTGGGAAAACAATCTCTGCCAATGCTTCAGAATATTTTTTATTATCTGCACCTATAGAGGAAAGAAAGAGGGGAAGCATTTTTGCATAGAAGGGCTGGCCCGCTACCATCAACCACAGTAAATCCCGCTGCAGTGACGTTGGGTTTTGGTGGTATCGATAAAGACGCATAAAAAATTGTAATTGACTGCTTAGCGCTGGATTCAGTTGAATTTGCGCTGTCAGTTCAGGTGCAGTGCGTGCAACCATTGGAGTGTGCACTTCGTTAACCCAACGAGCTAATTTTCCAGCTAATTTCCATTGTATATCAGGATAATAAATTGAGCTATCGGCCGTTTTTTTTATTTTGTTTATTGTGGCACCAGCATTATTATTTTTTAGAGATTCTAAAAATGAGTTGATGTGGTCTTGCAGATCTTGATGTAAGTCTGAATAAGAATTTTCAATAATATGGCTTTGCATTCTAACGTTCCTTCGTTGAGTCTAATAAAATTTCATTGTATTGAGTATGAGGAATCGCATTATCACCGCATTTTTGAATTTTTTAAAGATGAGTCATGGGGCGATTTGACCCCCGCTTCCTACTAGACCCAATAAAACTAAGTTGATAATATCACCTACTTGGATTTTATAGGAAAAGGATGTTCATAAATGAATTTTAGTATTAAGAAGTGCGCTATTAATTCCACTGTTATTGCGTTTATGAGTCTATCAAGTTTAGCTTATTCCTTTGGGAGTGCAGATCGACATTTGGTTTTAGAGGTAGGTGGGTTTGTTAATAGTCAGGGTAAAGCTCAGACTATCAATATTAATGAATTGATTGGCGATTATTTTAGTGTGACTAAAAGACACAAAGCCCAAGCTCTTGTAGGCCTAGGGTATTATATTGATGACATGACTAATAATAACGTCCATATGAGTTATGGTCTTCATGCGTTTTATCTCCCGAGTACTACTGTGAAAGGAGATGTCACTCAAGAGCTTATGTTTACGAATTTATCTTATAAATACCGTGTGTCACATGTCCCTATTTATTTTGTCATTAAATCAACAATAGCAAAACCATCAGCTAATTATGCATTGATTCTTGATGCAGGCATTGGTCCAAATATTATTATGACTCGCGGATTTAAAGAGCAATCTTTAGATAATATAACTATTCCAGAACAGCCTTTTTCAAGTTATACCAAAAGTGCATTGAGTGGAATGGTTGGTATCGGCATAAAAATGAATCATATTTTTCGTTCGGCTCCTGTGGAATGTGGATACCGCTTCTTTTATTTAGGTCGCAGTTATCTCCCTAAAAACTCAGATCAAGTACTCAATAACTTAAGCACTGGGAATATGTATGCAAATGCTTTGAGTTGTTCTGTTTCTTTATAATTATTGTCAGTTTACAGGCTAAGGAAGGTATCATGAAAAAGTTCTGCTGGTTCGTTCACATCTTATTTCTATTACTAATAAGTAATATATGTTTTGCAAATAGTGGTGAACTATTTAATGTTGGTGCTACTGCCAATATACTTCAAATTAATACTACTGTACCCAATCATACTTATTCATCTGCTGGTATTAAAATCAACACACCTGGATACAGTCTGACAAATTCTGGCGTTGAGTGTGCTCAAGCGGGTAATGGGTATTGTCTGTTTTCTGTGAGTAATTCGGCATCTAAATTGCTGTCTATAAGCGGCCCAGCAGGCGCTATGAGTATATCGCTTTGTCTAAATGCTAAAGGTCCTCTCTCATGTCAGAATTTCAGTGGTTCAACTAATTTCACAAATTATGGCTACGTCTCTGATGTGAATGCTAATCAAATATTTAAATGCACTATTAATTCAACAGGTGGTTTTGAAAACTGTGTTGATAGTGGCAATACGGGTATTCCAATTAGTGTGCCCCTAGGTATAGCGTTAAATAGCTCATTTAATCGTGCATACATAGTGCTAACAAATAATAATCAAGTACTGCAATGCCCTATAGATTCAAATGGAAATTTAGGTAATTGTATTGATTCAGGCAACACCGGTATCGATTTTAATCATCCTATTAGTCTTGCTTTTAACAAGTTAAATACACTTGCATATGTTACCGATCAAAATGCAAATAGTGTGTCAGTTTGCCCTATTACAGCAGGCGGCAGTTTTGGTAATTGCAGAGATTCTGGCAACACCGGTGCCGCATTTGATGCGCCTGTTGGAATATTCATAAATTCATCTGGAAACTTTGCCTATATCACTAATCAAGGCGGTAGCAATAACGTCTTCAAATGTCCGATATTAGCAAACGGCAATTTTGGTGCTTGTTCGAATGCAAACGTTTCAGGTTTTGTGTTTACGAAACCTGACAATCTGGTGCTTAACACTGCAAATTCGATAGCTTATATTACGGATAGCTCGCTGCAAAAAGTCTATCAATGTACTGTGAATGGGAATGGTGAATTCACATCGTGCAAGGATACAGGCAATGCGCTAGCTTCGATTGCAGCAAATATCGTTTTAAATAAATTTGAAAATACGGCTTACATAGGCAATGGGAGCGGTGGAGTTGTTAAATGTCCAATTGATGCCTCAGGTAATCTAGGAATCTGTGCTCAAACGGGTGGTAGTGGATTTACTTTCCCTCTCTATTTAGCGTTAGCTGAGCGAACTTCAAGTTTTTCATGATATCCAAGGCGGGGATTAAGAGCTAAGTCCCCGCCATGATGATCTCCAGGAAATTAGGTTGGGTGGGGTCAAATCGCCCCCATATCATTACCCAGAAGTCCGCCCATAAACAGCCTCGAACGCCTCTTTAGCTCTGAGGTGTTCTTGCATATTTCTGAATCCAATCCACATTGTTTTAACACCTGGCTCAGGATCTGATTTGCGATTTAAATATCCTCCTAGTGCGTAAGCGTATAGGGATCTGCATACCAAAAATTAAATTAGATATTAATAAACTGTGGCAATAATTTTTGATAGTCTTCATCAGTTTTACAAAAGCGAAAGGACGGATAGCATTTTTACAGCTGTTATTATCTATTTCAATACCTCCATCTTTAAGGTAATTAGTCAGCTCATTCCAATGACGCAAAGCGTATTGAATTGCTAAACCTAGTTTATGTTGTTTTGGAACTTTTGTGAGATTGGTTTCACACCAACTTTTAAATTCATCTAAAATTATTTTTGATTTTTCGCATCTGATAGCATAACGTTCTTCAGGCGTAAAATTATTTTCACGTGCGTGACTTTCTATCGCGTATAATTTTTGAAAATATTTTATTGCCTCTATCGCAAGGCCTGTTTTTTTAGAAAGTTTCGCCAGTTCTGCAAAAGGTCGCCTGCAATGCGCCATACAGCCCACCGAGATGATGTGATCGTTTTTATCTGCCCAGTTATATCCTGCGTAAGCATCGGTCTGTAGATAGCCTTTAAAGCCTGTTAAAAAGCTTTCAGCATGGTAACCACCACGTGTTTCTTGATAATCATAAATAATCGTTGGGTTTTGTTTGCCACCACCTTTATAAACCCACATATACGATTTAGCTGTATTGCTTCGTCCTTTTTCTGCAAGCACTTGAACCGTGGTTTCATCCGCTTGAACATAATCATAATCTAAAATGTTTAAGCGAAGTAATTTGATTAAAGGCTCGCATAACTCTGCTACTTTTAACACCCACTGACATAATGTGCTGCGCGGCATATCAATCTCTAGCCGCTTCCAAATGGATTCTTGTCGATAAAGTGGAGTATGATCGCAATATTTTGCGACTATTGTCTGCGCCACTAACTCAGGGGTTGCGATGCTTTTTGGTAAAAGCAAAACAGGCATCGCTGCAATTTTGACATTGCCTTGACAAGGCTTGCAAGCATACTTAGGTCTAAGATGTTGAACTACAGAAAGACTGGCTGGAATATATTTTAATTGCTCGCTGATGACTTCACCAATGTGAGTGAGATGACAGCCGCATTCACATATTTTTTCTTCATCAGATAAATCATGCAGAATAATTTCGCGTGGTAATTCTTTAGGGAGTGCAACACGAATGGGATGCTTTTTTCGAGTATGAGATTTTACTTCAATGTCATTTTTTACTTGTGCTTCTTCTTTTGGAATCTCAACACCAGGCTCGTCAAAAAAATCCGGTTGAAGAATATTTTTTTCTGAAGCAGGTGCAAAGCGTTGTTGTTTTGCAAGCATAAGTTCTTCAAGTAAGCGAGAATATTTTTCTTTGTAAGAAGCAAACTCAGTTAAGGACGCATGCAAATCAACAATCATTTTATGTGATAATTCAAGTGATTCTGGTAAATTTTGAAGATCGATATTCATGTGCGAAACATACCAGAATCGCTTATTTTTACGAGGCTTTATTAACTATAATATGAATAATTTAGCGGCTTCATTGCATCTGATCGGGAATACTTATCTCTTGCCAATAACCACTCAAAATGACGCTTATCTAATTCAATATGGCCTTCTGCATTTTTGGGAAAAATAAACTTTCCTCGCTCGAGTCTACGATACCAAAGGGTAAAACAATTGGCTTCATAATAAAGTGCTTTTAACTTATTACCGCCACGATTACGAAATAAAAATAAATGCCCATCTGTGGGTGTCATTTTTAAAATATTAGAAACTAGCATAAAAAACATGCAAACGACGTCGATCTGAGATCGACAAATGGGTATACTTCCCCATGCGACAGTCTCCTTGCTATTTTTATTCAAGTTTCCCAATAACATGAATATACAGCATTTTTGACTGTCGCGCTTCTATCTAGAATTTGCCAATAGTGTCGTACTCATCCCCGCGAAATCCCCTACCTGCTCAACTCCTTTTTTCTATTAATAGCTTGCTTACAAAAAAATAATACGTAGAATATGCAAATACAACTTCTACGTATTCGTTAAGGTGCCTCATGTTTGTAGGGAGAGAACAAGAATTAGATGAATTAGATAGTCAGTCTAGAAAAAACATAGCGAGTCTTATTGTCATAAAAGGTCGAAGACGGATAGGAAAAAGCCGTTTAATTGAAGAGTTTGCTAAAAACGTATTGTTTTATCAGTTTGCTGGCGTAGTGCCCAATGATAAAACAACTAAGCAAAGCCAGATCAATGAATTCACTAGCCAGTTAAAATCCCATTTTAAATTATCAAAAAATATTTATGAGGATTGGAATGCGGTATTTATCGAATTAGCAAAGCGAACCAATAAAGGTAGGGTTGTTATTTTATTGGACGAGATCTCTTGGATGGGTTCTGAGGATCCTGATTTTCTAGGGAAGCTTAAAAATAGCTGGGATTTACATTTTAAAAAAAATTCAAAATTAATTTTATTTATCTGCGGCTCAGCTTCCGCTTGGATAGAAAAAAATATTCTATCTAGCACGGCTTTTATGGGCCGTATTTCATATACTCTAACGTTAGAAGAATTATCTTTAGCTGATTGTTGTAAATTTTGGAAAAACGCAAACAATCAATTTACTCCGTATGATAAATTCAAGTTGCTTTCCATAACAGGCGGAATACCTCGGTATTTAGAAGAGATTCAGTCGCATCTTCCTGCTGAAAAAAATATTCAAAATTTATGTTTTAAACGTGGTGGTTTATTGACGCATGAGTTTAAGGATATTTTTTCAGATCTATTTGGGCGAAGAAGTGAGAAATACAAAAGCATTGTGAAGTTGTTAGTGCAAGGCTCTTTAGGGTATGGAGAAATATGTGAAAAACTGAAAGTAGGAAAGTCTGGGCTAATCAGTGAGTATTTAAATGATTTGTTAATGTCAGGATTTGTAAGTCGTGATCATACGTGGAATCCAAAAACAGGCGTGACATCCCCTTTGTTATTTAAGTATCGTTTGCGAGATAATTACTTGCGATTTTACTTAAAATATATAGAAAATAGATTGCCAGAAATTGAAAGAAATATATTTCAATTAAAATCTTTGAGCTCGCTTCAAGGCTGGGCAAGTATGATGGCATTACAGTTTGAGAATCTAGTGCTTAATAATAGAGAATTTATTCATCGAAAATTGCGATTATCTGCAGATGAGATAGTCTTAGAAAACCCTTTTTTCCAACATCCCCAAAGTCGACAACAGGGCTGTCAGATTGATTATATGATCCAAACCCGTACGAATGTGTTGTATATCTGTGAAGTAAAGTTTTCACGCCATGAGATAAAGAAAGAGATAATCAAAGAAGTTAGAAATAAAATAGAACGCCTATCGGCATCGAAGGGGATGTCTTTCTGTCCCATACTTGTCCATGTTAATGGGGTTAGCGATAGTGTAATAGATGAGGGGTATTTCACGGAAATAATAGATTTTGGTGAGGTTTTGAATAGTTAGTCCCGCAAAAGTCCCGCAGAGACTTTTGGCGCCGATAAAATGGGCAGGAAATTTACGTTTAACCTTATGATTTTATTTATCTTTATTGGTGGTCCCACTAGGACTTGAACCTAGGACCAAAGGATTATGAGGATGCTATTTAACTTTTCTAGCAACTTCTCTATCCTTCTAATGCATTCATTATATTGATATTTATTAAAAGTACAATCTCTGGCAAGTTCTATTAATTACCCCATGTTGCTATGCTTTTCTTGGCACGATTACACAGGAATTACACCAACATTACACGCATTTCGCCGTAAAAAATGTACAGTTATAGCGCGGCGTGGTATGATTCTGTTTTGCAATTAAACATATTAAAAACGAGAGATCATCATGGCATCTTCCGGTTCAAATTTTTCAAGTGCATCATCAAGCTCGTCAAGCAGCGTTGCGTTTTTTAGTTCTGTTCCATCATTAAAAGAACTCGCCGCCACACAGCTTGTCAATCAGTTAGGCAGCGTTCCAGCTGTTGAAGAATTCATATTGCAACGTCCCGGTGTTGATATGAAACCTCTGCTTGGAGAAGCTTTAGAACGTTTGCAATATCAAGTTAACACACTGCTTGTGCATGTCGTTAAAGGCGACCAAAAAGAAGCTGAAGAGCTTATTAAAGTAAATCCCAAGTTGTTATTATCCAAAGGAATGGTTGTTGATTATTCAGATCGAAGTATTGAAGGCACAGCTTTTCAGATGGCGCTGGGCGCTGAAGATGTTAAATATCATGAAGACGAAGAATGTATGGCTGAAATGATACAACGTTATTTAAGACAACTGCCTGATGGTGAATTAGAAATTCAAAAACAAATTCAAGAACAATTCCCGGAAGGCTGGGAAGCAAAAGAAAATGAGCGTGCTAAAAACGATTTAGCAGCGCTTAACAAAGTGGTTAACGCTATTTCTGTTTCACAGCCAAATGACAATTGTGAAGCCGCCCTTAATGAATTTAGAGAATATTTAAAGCCCAATTGCGTGATAAAAACCGGCAAACACTTTAACGCTCAACTACTTGTTGAAGCTTTTAAATTATACGATAAAAATTATGATAGGTTTGGTGATTATAACAGCCACAAGAATATTTTATGTTGGCGTAAGGTGATTGGCTATATACAACGATTTTTACCGGCCAGTTATGCACAGGCGTTCGTTCAGGGAGTTTATTATATTGTTGAAAGTGGCGAGAAATTAAATCGTAGTTTGAAATTCCGTTATGAAAATGATGTGTCCTTTTTCCCCCTTGATTCTGATCCTTCTTCTCGTTTGGGTTTTGATTTTGCGGCGTGGGGGGGCGGCGGGACGCGGTTGGGTCTGTGCATCGCCTACGTTGGGGCTGGATCGGCGTTCGCTTGTCAAACTTTGTCAAGCAAAAAACATCTACGTTGCAAAAGCTTATGCAACGTCCAGACAGTCACCCGAAGAATCGCTGTTTAGTAATGTAGCGCGTGGTAATAGCCCTGCTGCAATTGCAGCAGTGGGTAATTCCCAACAAACATTAATAAACCAGTTAAGTAATTCTTCAAGCTGCCAAGCTTCTGATGTTTTTTGCCACCAAAGTAGCCATTTCCATAGGTAGCCTCTAATCTCTTGGATAGAAAATCCATTCATGACTATAGCTTTCACCTGTTCTCTTGCCCTACGGAATGTCCTCGCGTGAGGCACTATGCGTAGAAGCGCATGTTGAGACTGTTCAATAATTCCTACCCCCCCCCCATTCACGGTTAAAATGGGATCAGAGGCATGGCTCATGACGGTGTCATTCATTGCATGCGCTACTTTGGATTTATCCTGGGTTTGCGTTCCAGGATAATCTATACCTAAAAAATGAAATCCTTTTTCAATACAACCTATGCGTGATTTCTTACGCGATAATCCCAAACGTCTTTCGTGTAACACTTCCATCATTTTACGCCGACATCGGTTTAGTTGGCGCTTGGTTTTACATAAAATAATAATGTCATCTTGGTAACGCACGTAGGTAACATCCATTGCATTAAATGCATCATCCAGTGGCTTTAAATAAATCGCGCTAAAAAACTGTGAAAGTGGGCCTCGTGGTGCGATATAGTCATCAGAATGGCGAACACATTAAGGCTGCGATGGATGCATTGGAGCAGCGATATAATTTCAAGAGTAATTAAAAGGCAGGGTTAAAATGGAAAAGAAATCAAGTCGATACTCAGTTCCTTCTGATGAAGATTATGAGCCAGATTCGAATGATGAGGTGCTTAAAAATAATTTAGCTATTAAGTTTAAGGGCGACATGGAAGCTTTAGAAGAGCAGGAGCTAGAGCGAGCAGAGCTGGAACTGGTAAAAATATTTAGTGACAGTCATCAATTCACTGTTGAGGATATTTGTAATATACATGAGTTATGGTTGGGTGACATTTATCCATTTGCTGGAAGATACCGTGCAGTGAATATGGCCAAAGGTGATTTTTTGTTTGCGCAATCAGGCCGGATAGCAGATTTGATGACTAAACTCGAAAAAGATTTTTTAGCCAAATATACGCCTTGCTCTAATGTGAATACAGAAGAGCTAAGCTATGCATTGGGAGTGGTGCATGTTGAATTAATATTGATTCACCCATTTCGCGAAGGTAATGGAAGAACCGCGCGCTTGTTAGCAGATTTAATGGCAATGCAGGCAAATAGAGGGTCTCTAAATTATTCGCTAATTGATCAAACCATGAATGAAGAAGGATTTAAAAACTATATATTAGCGATTCATGCTGGTTTGATGGGAGATTATAAGCCTATTGTAAGGATTTTTCAGATGTTGCTTGAAGAGTCTGCTATTTAGCAGTTTTATAGATTTTTTTATCTTTTCTATTAGGAATTTCGAAGCGTACTACGTTGCTGGATTTTACTTGAATGCCTTCAACACCGCATGAAGTTCTCACGGAGCGGGCGATAAGCTTTTGACGTGTTTTGGCGTCTTTGAGGTAGGGGTTGGTTTCGATAAGTGGTTTAGTATTCATAGCTTAATTATAGCATCTCTCGAGGGCTATGTAACTTGTCACGATTACACCAGAATTACACAGACTGACTAAGTGGTCTCGCTGGAAAATACTATAACCTATTGATTCTATTGGTGGGCCCACTAGGACTTGAACCTAGGACCAAAGGATTATGAGTCCTCTGCTCTAACCAGCTGAGCTATGGGCCCGTATCTGAAAAACTACAGGAGATAAGGCCGCTAATAGTATATGGAAGTTAGGAAAGTTTCTAGTATTTATTGCATATTTTCCGCAGGAATCGCTAACTCTTGTGGAAAGTGCGCATTAACAGAAAAAGTGTTAAACGTAGCGTCTTCTGTAGCATGTCGGTGCGGCAGCCGCGCCATCTTCTGTTGCCTCCCCAGTAATGTAATTGTTTTCCATGGGCTTGAGCTTTTCGATTAGGTTCTGTATGACTTTAGATTCATCTCCAGCAGTGGGGTCTATAAATTGAGCCACTGTAATGCCAGTCGGAATGCCTATTAGGCCACCTAAAACTGCATTAGAAAGAAAATGTGTAAAGGCAGTGCTAGGGTCATAAATCATTAAATATTTTAAAAGCGCGGTAGTAGACATTCCAATGGCAAGGCTGCCTAAAATAAAATTACGAAATTTCAAGGTGTCAATTTTGTCTTCTTGTGCAAAACGATTTTCTAAATGTTTTTTATAAGCTTGTTCTTCTTCGAAAGTAAATGTTGATTTAATTTGTGCGAGCTCTTTTAACAAAGGGTGAACTTTCCTTTTGTCTTCTGGAAATTCTATAGAAGTCGATATGATTTTTTCCGTAATGTCTAAGCTAGAAATATAACGATTTTGCATAATGATTCCTTATCAAATAAATTCCGAATAAAAAAAAGCTATAGCATAAGCTATAGCTTTTAGAAAAACGATAACGCTATTCTTGGTCTTCTAAGAAACTGCGTAATTGTTCAGAGCGAGATGGATGACGCAATTTGCGTAATGCTTTTGCTTCAATTTGACGTATACGTTCACGTGTTACATCAAACTGTTTACCCACTTCTTCTAAGGTGTGATCTGTATTCATGTTAATACCAAAACGCATTCTTAATACTTTCGCTTCACGAGGTGTGAGTGTGTTTAAGATTTTTTGCGTTGCTTCAGATAAACCTGTGTTGGTTGCGCTATCGATAGGAGATTCCATGTTGGTATCTTCAATGAAGTCACCTAAATGCGAATCTTCATCATCACCAATCGGTGTTTCCATGGAGATAGGTTCTTTAGCGATTTTTAACACTTTACGTATTTTATCTTCAGGCATATCCATCGCAATACTCAGTTGTTCTGGAGTAGGCTCAAGACCTGTTTCTTGCAAAATTTGTCGAGAAATACGGTTTAATTTGTTAATGGTTTCTATCATGTGTACTGGTATACGAATGGTACGTGCTTGATCGGCAATCGAACGTGTGATTGCTTGACGTATCCACCAGGTTGCATAAGTCGAAAATTTATAACCGCGTTGATATTCAAATTTATCAACTGCTTTCATTAAACCTATGTTGCCTTCTTGAATCAAATCTAAAAATTGCAAACCACGATTAGTATATTTTTTCGCGATGGAAATCACCAAACGTAAATTGGCTTCTACCATTTCTTTTTTCGCACGGCGAGCTTTTGCTTCACCTATAGACATGCGGCGATTAACTTCTTTAATCGTAGAAATAGACATTTTCATTTGATCTTGCAGAGCGATTAATTTCTTTTGAGCGCGTTGCATTTCAGGAAGAAATTTTTCTAGCTCTTTGTAATACGCTTTGCTCTTGTGTTCATTAATCCAATCTAAATTCGTTTCATTATTTAGAAAAGAACTGATAAATGCTTTGCGTGGCATTTTACCTTTGTTCACACAGAGATTCATGATGTGACGTTCTTGTGTGCGGATTTCATCTAACAAGCTGCGCATTTTTCGCGAGAGTTTATTGAATTGTCTTGCAGCTAATTTGATGTCAGTAAAACATTTTGCTAATGCTTCGCGTTTTTCTATGGTTTTTTTATGTGTGATACCATGCTTCTTTTCTATGACGACAGCTGCATCATAAAATTCACGCAATTCAGCAAAACGTACACGGGCAACTTCTGGATCTGGTCCGGTTTCTTCTTCTAGAAATTCAGCTCCACCAGTTGCTTCGCCTTCTTCTTCGTCATCTTCCTCAGCGGCAGCTGCTGCAAGAGCAGCGGCTTCTTTTTCTCTTTCCAGAGCGGCTTCATCTATGATTGCGATAGGTTCAATATAACCACTAATCAAATCGCTTAAACGCATTTCGCCTTTTTCTACTCTGTCATAATCCGCTAGCACTTCAGCTATCATTTGAGGCTGGTAAGCGAGGGTAGTGAGCATTTGGTTCATGCCCTCTTCGATACGCTTAGCGATGACAATTTCACCTTCACGGGAAAGTAACTCTACGCTGCCCATTTCACGCATATACATGCGAACTGGGTCAGTTGTGCGGCCAAATTCACTGTCTACAGAAGCTAAAGCGGTAGCAACTTCCTCAGCCGCGATATCATCCGTTGCTTCGTTATCGGCCAGTAATAATTCGTCTACATCGGGCGCAACTTCAGCGACACGTATACCCATGTCGTTGATCATACTAATAATGTCTTCTATTTGTTCAGGGTCTGCAATGTCTGGTGGAAGATGGTCATTCACTTCCGCAAAGGTCAAGTAACCTTGCTCTTTACCTTTGGCTATTAAATCTTTCAAACGTGATCGCTGTTGCTCTTGGTCTATAGACATAGATATGGGACCTACTATCGGTTAAGTAATCAATAAGTGAATTTGCGATAAATGCTACCAAAAATAACTCACTATTATACACATTGTTCTAGAGCCTTGTCATGGGAGTTGTTGAATATTTAGAAGAGATACCGCAAACCTGGCAGGCCTGCATAAAATCAGCTCAGGCTGGGTTCATGGTATAGTGGGCAAAATTACTTTACCATTAGAATGACCATTAGGAGGCTGTACTCATGGAAGAGAGAAGAATTTATAATGAAGAGGCAATCAATAATTGGAAAGCTCTTCTTGATAACATTCCTGAGCGTATAGAGTATTGGCAACATCTCAGAATCAATCCCCGAGCTAAACTTGCTGAATTAAAGCCAGAACTTGCGGCTTTGGAAGTTCTTAAAATAGCGCCTACCCATGTTAAATTAGAAAGCTTGCAGGCCCAAATTGACGTCTTAAAAATACCCGCCCAAATGACAATCTTGCAACAAAAGTGTGATGATCTTCAAAATCAGATGAAAGAGCTTGAGGATGACTTACAAAATCTGTCTGCAAAGCTTATGCCTGTTAACGTTGAGTGGGCTGAGTTGACGGCGCTTATTGCGATTAAAGATGCGCAACTATGCATAGAGACACTTAATCCCCAATTGATGGCTCATCAAAACCAACTGGCATTTTTGCAGCCTCAGTTAATCTCTAGCTATTCAGCTATACAGGCTGCACAAGAACAAAGTTTAGAATTACAACGCAGGCTTGCTATTTTAGAAAATGAAGATGCAGTCGATAGGATGCATCATGAGCATGAGCGTTATCATCATCACCACCACCATCATCAAGAACATTGTGAAGTGAGAGTTTGTGTTACGCCTGGCGATAGGCTTTTAGCAAATTTAGGTGATGTAGTAGGTGATATGTATAGATCTTCTGCAATTGCTGGACTCAAAAATGAATGCCAAATTCTACACTCCAAATTAGCGCAACAAAAACAGCATCAGAATTATTTGCAAGCAGAAATTCATAGACATCAACATGAAACATCTACTTTACAAAATAAAATGACCTACGCGGTTAATCAGCTAAATTGCTATGATAAAAAACAAAAAGACAGTGCATCTCAAGAAGGTTATATTTCTTTGCGCGCACGTCTTGCTGCATGCAGTAACCTAAAAACAAGTTTGGAAGAACAACGTTATTCTATTCAAAATAAAATAAATAAAAATAGACAAGATAACAATTTTTCGCAAAGTCAGATTGAAAATTTGCAATCTAAATTAAATAATATTAGATCATTGGCTCAGCCTTATTCAGATAATAATAATATTCAAGATTTACAGACTAAATTAAGAAAAGAAAAAATTATTCAAGGGAATTTTCAAGCTGAAAAAGATCGTTTAAAAAGAGAAATTTCATATCATATTGCCGAAATTGCAAAAGCAGAATCCAATATTCAGGACATTAAATCACAGGAAGCATCGCTGCTCTCTAATCATTTTTTAGTGAAATTGTGGTTTTATCCAGCTTACTTATTTAATCATTTAGTTCAGAGTTTAAAAAGTCATTTAGAAGATTACGATAACAACTATCCAGCGAATCAAAGCGCAGAAGTGCGTATTTGTTTGATGCAGTTAAATGAAAAAATTGCATATATAGAAAATAGTGTTTTAGATGATGTTGGTGCTATGCGAATTAAGTATTATCAGCTTGTTGGATTTGCTCATTCCATGTTGCAAAAATGCGAAGCAACTTCCGACTATATTTTGTTTGCAGAAAAAATTAAATTAGCTCTAGGGGATAACACATTAGAAGCAGTTAATGCGTTGTCTGAGTACAATAAATTGCATTTGCCTGAGATGAGTGTTCAAGAACTTTATGAAAATGAAGAACTGCTATTTAGTCATATGAAAAACGAATTTGATGGCGCATTAGAAAACGTGAAGGCGAAGGGTTTTTTAGAGATACATAGAATAGGATGTGATTTATCTAGAATAATTGAAAGCAAACATAGTAGCTCTGAGCTTGATTCTAAATATTTAATCACAACGTTAAAAAAAGCAGATGCGTTAGCAAGAGATCATTCGAATAAAGAATTACAACAAGATTTTAAAAATCTGTTGCCGCACAATAAAGACGGCAAATCTTCTCGGTGTAAAAAATTATTGGGTGCGTTAACACTCTTTTTAGGCGCTGCTATGACAGGCGTATGCGTTGCAGCAAAGTTTATGACTTTTGGATTATCGGCTCCGTTGACTACGCCTGGTATCATTGTAGGTTCCGCATTGATGTTGACAGGGTTAGGTATTTTTCGGTCTGGTATGCGCAAGGGTTCATCTAAACAAATGTCAAATTTTGTTAAAGCAGCAGAGCGAGGAAAACAAACGCCTATCACAGAGAAATCGCCTATGTTGTTTTCACCTTACACGCCGGTATCGCATGGACGTTATTCTGAGTTATATATTCCTGGTGGGATACAGCCAAGTGCGCCGTCATTATAAAAATACTATTTTTCGTAGAGTCTGTCTTCGCAAGACTTGTCTTCACAAGATTTGTCTTCGCGAGCTGAAATATCCCCACGAATTTACCATACTCTTGCCAACTCTGTTTCAATAATTGTTGGCAAGTTTTCATATTTAAAATTTAACTCATTAATTTTATTAAACTCCAC
>JARLJN010000067.1 GCA_031291255.1 Gammaproteobacteria bacterium | reverse complement strand
TGTTGGGTTTCGTAAAAAGCACTCAACCCAACCTACAAGCGACAGGACCCCGCTCTCAAACTGCAAAGATTCAACTACAAAAAATCAACTACAAACAGCTCAGTAATTGTGATACTCTTGCCCACATTTAACACTCCACCCTAAACCAACCTGCAAGGATTTAATCGGTATGAATAACCAAATTAAAGACCTAGAAACCACCATCAACCATTTAGCCAAAAAAGGTAAAGGCATTTTAGCCGCCGATGAAAGCATAGGCACGATCACAAAACGATTCGAAGCACTGGGCATACCTTCCACCGAAGATACACGACGCGCTTACCGTGAAATGCTGATGACCACTCCTCACTTAAGTGACTACGTAGGTGGAGTCATACTTTTTGAAGAAACATTAAATCAAACTACCAGCACCGGCCAGAAATTTGCTGACTTATTAAAATCAAATAACATATTAGCTGGAATAAAAGTCGATAAAGGTTTAATTCCGTTACTCAACACCAAAGACGAACAAAGCACCCAAGGTTTAGATGGATTAGATGAACGCTTAAAAGAATACAAAGCAAAAGGTGCAAGCTTTGCTAAATGGCGAGCTGTATATTCTATTACTGAAAACACACCTAGCACATTTGCTATCAAAATGAATGCGTCAGGCTTAGCGCAATATGCAGCTATCTGCCAAGCAAACGGTATAGTTCCTATTGTTGAACCAGAAATCTTAATTGATAGCGATCATACTATTGAACGCTGCGCTGAAGTCACAGAACAGGTATTACATGCGGTATTTCATGCACTATACAAACATAAAGTTAAATTAGAATACATCATTTTAAAACCTAGCATGGTCATCAATGGCAAAAAATGCTCCGCCAAAGCCACTGCGGAACAAGTAGGAAAAGAAACCGTAAAAATTTTACGACGCACCGTGCCTGCCGCTGTTCCTACCATTAATTTTCTATCCGGCGGACAATCTTGTGAAGAAGCAACAGCAAATCTTAATGCGATGAACTTATTGCCTGGCAACCCTTGGAACTTAAGTTTTTCTTATGCACGCGCATTACAAGATTACAGCATGAAAACATGGAAAGGTGATTCAAAAAATGTTGCTGCTGCGCAAAAAATATTTTTACAACGCGCTCATTTAAACAGCTTAGCAAGCACTGGAAAATACACCCCTGCTTTAGAAAAAGAAACATCACCTGCATGACTCTCTCACCCCCATCGCAAATAATGCGATGGGGTTTTTGTAACACTAGGAGCTACACTGTCATGACGACCGAGATGACCACCATAGATGCTAAAGAAAAATTTGCTGACCTCATCACTCATGTTTCCCATAGCAAAGAACGTATCGCACTCACCCGCAGGGGAAAAGAAGTTGCAGCCATCGTTCCCATTGAAGATTTACATTTCTTAGAAACCATACAAGACAAATCGGATTTACAAGCAGCGATAGCCTCACTTAAAGAAGCGCGCAGCAATGGATTAATCACTTTAGAACAACTAAAAGAAGAAACAGGCGTATAACGTGACTAAACCTTATCATGTAAAAATTGCTCCGCAAGCGGCGATAGATATTAAATTATTACCTCCAAAACAAATTCGACTGCTAGTAAAATTTGTAGAGGCCTTGGCAGTCAACCCTCGCCCGCCTGGCGCAAAAAAAGTAGAAGGCATGATAGGTCTATACTGTGAACACATTCAGCATCACCGTGTCATTTATAAAATTGAAGAGCAAGATGTGTTAATCTTACTCGTTAAAGATAATCATGGTGCGTGACCTCCAATGCATAACAATACACGACAGCTCATACTAGGCTCCACCTCTCAACCTCGCGCTGATCTCTTGCGTCGTTTATTAATTCCTTTTGAAATTGCTGCGCCCGACATAGATGAAACCGCTTTGGAAAATGAAACGCCAGAGCAGCTCGTAGTTCGTTTAGCAAAAGAAAAAGCACAAGCTGTCGCTGTAAAATATCCAGATGCACTCATTATCGGTGCAGATCAAGTTGGCGTGTTAAATGGAAAAATTGTAGGGAAGCCACTGACCTACGAAAATTGCATTACTCAACTACAAGCGGCAAGTGGTCAACGCATGGATTTTTTTATAGGTGTTTGCTTACTCGATGCGCGTCATAAAACTGAAGAAATTGTTTTAGAAAAATTTACTGTGATTTTTCGTGAGCTCACAATAGATATGATAAAAAATTATTTACGCAAAGAAGAACCTTTTCAATGTGCAGGCAGTTGCAAAGGTGAAGGCTTAGGCATTGCTCTTATTGCTGAATTTATTGGTGAAGATTATACGGCACTCGTAGGCTTACCGCTTATACGCTTAGTTCAAATGCTAGAACATGCAGGAATAGATCCACTAGCATATTAAAAACATCGCGGACACGGCGCAGAACGCCTTTGTCACGCGCTACGAATCATGCTGTTGTAGCGCATGACAAAGGCGTTCTGCGCCGTGTCTGCGAGGCCTACAAAAGATCAGAGCTATATAATATTACATCTGACAACATGGCTCTACGATTTCTTCAGGCTCTGTCACGTTTAAGACACTACCTGTGATGGGATTAGGCCTGTATATAGTGCAACCTTTCAAACCCATTTCATGAGCTTGCGTATACACATCATGTAATTTTTCAAATGGAAAATCGGCTGGTAAATTAATGGTTTTTGATATCGCATTATCGATATAAGGTTGCACCGCTTGTTGTATTTGCAGATGATTTTGTGGTGTTAGCTTTTGACTGTCTACCCAAGCAGGCGGAAATTTTTCTGAAGAATTTATTTTTCGCCATTCTGCTAATGCATAATCCGTCACTAAATATTTTTTTATTTCATTATTCGCTTGTATCACATTACGTTCATAAACCCCTTGAAAAATAGGCTCTAAACCACTGGAAATATTATTTGCTAATAAACTAATTGTACCCGTAGGTGCAATCGTATTGTGATGACTGTTACGCATACCTCGTGTGGAAATATTTTTTTGAATATCAGCAGATAAGCTTTTAACAAACCGGCCTTGCAAATAGTTTTCTTTTTCAAAAAATGGAAAACTTCCTCTTTCAATAGCTAACTCACTGGATGTATTCCAAGTTACGTCTGAAATCGTTTTCATTATTTTGCTAGCGAGAGCCATTGACTCATCACTACCATACTGCAATCCTAACATAACAAATGCATCTGCAAGCCCAGCAAAACCTAAACCAATTCTGCGCGTGCCCTGTGCTTGTTCTTTTTGAGCCTTTAATGGATAACGCGAAACATCTATCACATTATCTAAAAATCGCGTCGCGATCTTTGCTGAATTTTCTAATCCATGCCAATCGACTTCAGCTTGTGACGTAAAGGGTTGAGTGACAAATTGTGTTAAATTCAATGAACCTAAATTACAAGCACCATAAGCAGGCAATGGAATTTCGCCGCAAGGATTGGTTGCACTGATAGTTTCTCTATACCATAAATTATTCATACGATTAATCGTATCTTCAAATAAGACGCCAGGCTCAGCACTGTCATATGCAGATTGAATAATGCTTTCCCATAATTTTCGAGCGCGCACTTTTTTATATATTTTTGAAATGTTATGAATTGAAAAAGTTAGAGGCCATTCATCATCATTTTTAACGGCTTTCATGAAAGCATCAGATATTAAAACAGAAACATTAAAATGCCGCAGCTCGGCAGGATTATTTTTTGCAGTAATAAATTCTTCTATGTCAGGATGATCACAACGCAACACACCCATCATTGCGCCGCGTCGCGCACCTGTCGATAATAAAATACCGCAGGTTGTATTCCAGATTCGCATAAATGAAACTGGGCCTGACGCTACAATTCCACTCGTTATTCCATATTCGCCACGAGGACGTAAGCCAGAAAAATCATAACCTATTCCACCGCCTTGTTGCAGCGTCAACGCACCTTCTTTTAATGCAGAAAAAATTCCTGCGAGAGAATCATTTTTGATATCCATCACAAAACAATTAAACAAGGTTACTTTATGTGTTGTACCTGCACCTGCAAGTATTCTTCCACCCGGTAAAAATTTAAAACCTTCCAGCAAATGATAAAACTCTTGCTGCCAGAATTTTTTTTCTTTTGGTTTTTCTACATGAGAAATGGCTTTTGCAACGCGCTGCCAAGTGTCTTCTATACTTGAATCAATTATTTTTCCTGCATGACGATAACGGTATTTTGCATCCCAAATTTCTGCAGAAATCGTTTCTTGAATAACACTCATGATAAAATCCTTTTTTATATTACATCCTTCTCACTGAGGAACAGCTGTAGGTTGGGTTGAGTGCTTTTTACGAAACC
>JARLJN010000066.1 GCA_031291255.1 Gammaproteobacteria bacterium | reverse complement strand
CGGGACGACAGCAGTGGTACGTTCAGACGGCGCTTGTCCGGGA
This sequence comes from Gammaproteobacteria bacterium, assembly GCA_031291255.1. Taxonomy (GTDB): domain Bacteria; phylum Pseudomonadota; class Gammaproteobacteria; order DSM-16500; family DSM-16500; genus UBA5158. The sequence continues at coordinate 21,800 of JARLJN010000066.1, read as the reverse complement.
CGACAGCAGTGGTACGTTCAGACGGCGCTTGTCCGGGACGACAGCAGTGGTACGTTCAGACCGCGCTTGTCCGGGATGACAGTAGTGGTACGTTCAGACCGCGCTTGTCCGGGATGACAGTAGTGGTACGTTCAGACCGCGCTTGTCCGGGACGACAGCAGTGGTACGTTCAGATGGCGCTTGTCCGGGACGACAGCAGTGGTACGTTCAGACCGCGCTTGTCCGGGACGACAGCAGTGGTGCGTTCAGACGACTCTCTACGTGTGGACAGCGTTTGTGCGGGTGATGGTAAGTCCTATGTCATGCCTGAATCCAAATACCTGAGATTTTTAACTGACTGAATTTTATAGCTTTATTGCTAATGCATTAAATAGATAATCTGACCCGGCGTTACGTTCAAAGTATTACCAACCTCTTAATGTCTACTTAATGTTGCAGGGTTATGATTTAATCATATTAATCTAAATAGGTGTAATATAATGCACAACAGACCTGGCAATAATCGACTATTTAAACCGGCATCGTCTTCATCTGCCGCCGCATCATCTTCATCTGCTGCTGCATCTGCTGCTGCATCGTCTTCATCTGCTGCTGCATCGTCTTCATCTGCCGCTGCATCCCCTTCACCTTTTCACTATCTAGAAAAGCAAATACCTCTATATGCGAAACCACGAGTATATTTGACATTTTATCAATCTGAAAAAGAGACTACCTCTCAATATGCACAACGAGCATTCTTGACCTTATCCACGCTATTGGAAGGTGCAACGTTGAATGAATTACAAGTATTGAATCACTTAATAATGCTCCGTCTTCCTTCGAATCATCTGCCTAAACTCAACAAGGAAGAAGTGCAAGTCTTAAACTCACCTTGGGTTATTAGCGAGTCACCTTTTAGTACGGCCACTAAGCAAACAGCAATGGATTTTCTTGATGTGTTGAGTTCCAACGAACTCATAGTGTTACATAAAATGAAACTATTAATATTACAAGCACTGAAAAATAAATTGATATCACCAATCGATATTGATTCACTGTCACAGCTTCCTCAACCCTCTTTGCCAGAGCATCAAATGAGTATGGCGGCCGCAGCAAGCAGCTCTGTTGCCCATTCATTCAATGCTCCCCAAGCACGAGCTCGAAATCCTTTATTACCACCATTGGCACCCAAAAAGAATGCTCAAAAACGTAAGAGAGCTGCTGCAGCCGCGTCTTCCTCTTCTCAGCAGGCAGCTTCATCGCAAATGTCATCTTTTTCACCGTCAGCTATGTCAACGTTGAGCATGATTCCAGAATACGAATCAACAACACCTGCTGATGAAATTGCGCAGTTAGCCGCATACGCAGTAGGTGCTGCTGCGTCCTCTACGGCTTTAGAATCTGAAAATCTATCTGAATCTAGCGCTATTTTCCGTCCTTTATCGCCATTACATCCTTCATCACCTTCAAGTTTCTTTAGTGCGAGTGCTTCACCACACGAGACTGGAGACGAAACGGCATCAACTCAGAATATTCCTAAGTTCAATTAAACTTTTTTTATTTGGTGGGTTACGGCAAAAAACGCCTAACCCACCCTACTTAACGACAATTCTTAGTTAGCCTGAGCAGATAAAAACTTAAAGGGTTCTGCTGGCTCAAATTTACTGGACATATCACCTGAATAAACTTTACCGCCAGTGACTATTAACTCTTTAACAGGCGCGCCTGCTTTAAAATCTAATTCTGAAAGCACTACCCAAAAAGTATTGGGACTCGTTGCTGAATCAAAATAATAAATTTTATTTTTTTGATCTGCTACCGTGCGCCAAATTGTTGATGCAATATTCGGTGCGCCAGGTGTCGTAATACCCAATGGAACGCTCACACTGCGCATCAAACTCGTCACACTTGCAACAGCTTGATTGCTGTATGTCGCACTTGGAACAGCGTTAATATAATTTGGATCTGAAATCGTAGGTATCGCTCCTACAAAAAATGCAGCCCTTGCAAAACGATCTGAAGCACGATTCGTTCCAGGAAGAAAAGTTAATCCCCCTATCGCTTTCCAGTAAGAATCTAAAGCGAGCTGACTATCATAGTCAGGAGAATTAGTCATGACTTGGTACTGCTTACCATGATGAATCATTAATTTTCCGTTGATGTATTCGAATATTGCGGAATCCCCTGTGCTATCTGAAATAGACAAATGCAGTTGCGCAGGCGAACCGTTGGGTAATACAGGTGCGATTACATCAAATGGTTCTTTGGCTAATGCTGCTACGGCTTCATTCACATTAGCAAAATTATCTAAAACATATTGCGCCCAGCCACCTATAGAAAGCAGAGGTTTTTTACCCGCTGGTTTTCCATAATTAGATTCGACGAGATACAATGCATTGGCAACTAACCCATTTTCATTCATGCCGTCAGCTGTTCCTACATCATAACCAGACACAATGACGCTGCCATATTTCGATACCCAGGTAATGGATTTAGGTCCTGCAGCACCGTCACGTTTCATGCCTCGCGGGAAAACCCAAAGATTAGATTTCATGTCTTGCATCCAATCTAGCGTTCTGCCAGTAATGACAACGCCGTCTGAACCTAGATAAACAACGCGTGTACAAGCAAATGCGGGTAGTGATATTAGACTCGTAATGGCTATGGAAAAAATAAACAAAAATATTGATAGTGCGTTTTTATGTTTCGAATACATAGAAATGCTCCTGATGAATGGCTTTGTTTTTTGAGTGACTCGACCATTATATCATAGGAAAAACCTGGATCCCGGATCGCACGCCGTGATAGCCCAGTTATACTTTTAAGCGCTGTGAACGGCGTTTGTCCGGGACGACAATGGTTCCAAGTCCAGGCTGTAAACTTAAAATGACGCCGTGATAGCCCAGTTATACTCTCAAGCGCTGTGAACGGCGTTTGTCCGGGACGACAGTGGTTGCAAATCCTGCGAGAGGCGTTTGTGCGGAATGACAGTGGTTCCAAGTCCAGGCTGTAAACTTAAAATGACGCCGTGTTTGCGCAGTTATACTTTTAAGCTCAGCGGACGGCGTTTGTCCGGGACGACGGTGGTGGGTTTTGAGAAGTTACACCCGGACTCGCTGCGCTTAGTCCGGGCTACTAACTATTTAAAATGACGCCATGTAACCTATCACGCGTCTTACACCCCATATGTTGTTTTGATAAAAACAACTAGAGAACACGCGATAGTCAGCACCTTGATAATGACTATCAATAATCACCCAATCACCTATCTGTGGCTGCCAGTTATTAGGGCAAATAGATTCGGGTGCAATTTGACTTGGATTAATATTATTTGCGCCATATCCCACTGTTTTACCTGTCCACGTAATCACGTGAGTCACCATGGAAGTAGGATTATTACCATCACTACCCGCAAAACCTAAAAATATTAAATCGCCAGGCTGCAATAAATTCAACATGGCAGGTGTGATATTACTCGGTGTAGGTCTAGTGCTTGATCCTAAGAACACAGAAAAATATCCATCAGTACCAAATCCGCCGCACTGAGAAAGCTCTTGTTCTGTCTGTCCATTTTTACAAACCAAAACACCTGCAGGAGAATTAGGATTCGTGTTGCTAAAAGACTGCAATTGATTCAGTGTGGTTTGCCCGTTTGGCGTTAAGTTATCTTGCGAACCATTAGTGGCTTGTCCTGCTTGATATCCTGTATCACTATTGAATTGGATACCAAACGCAAAATTATAAATGAATGAAGTGAAGTCACTGCAATCCACGCCATACCACATAGCACTATTGTTCAACCAATTATTGCTGGTCTCAGATCCAGTACCGCTATAATTCCATCTCACTGGCTGATTATAATAAGCAGAGCCTGGCATGATATCAGTCGCAGTGCTGCAGAAACCTCCTCCCGATGTTATCGATGCTCTAGGCGTACCATTGCTTATTGCAGGCGTAGCAAAATCAGGAACATGATGATGACAATAATTTAATTTTTGTTTTACCCAAAAATCTTCCGCTGCAATCACACGATTTTGCATCCAAGAAATACCTGCAGTATTACTCAAATTAGTCGTAGGACAGGATGTCAGATTAGGATTGGATGGACTTAATAACAATTGATTTCTTCCTGGTCCCCAAGATTGAATAGTACCGGAATCTATGACGCTAGAATCAAATGTTTGAGTCAGTTCATAATTAAAGTTTGAAATATTATCTTGGCAAGATGAAGAAATTGGCCCAGGTGTAATTTGAGTAGACAACTGATTCACTTGTAAAGGTTGGCTGCAATACACAGGTTGCGTTGCAGAGAAACATACTTTGGGGCCGCCTTGCACATTGCCGCTGATGTTACTGTTGATTGCAACTTTTATGAGACATTCCTGTCCTGCGTTAAGATTAAAAGTAGAATTACAATATTGGTAACCCGCATTTGGAATGTATGTTACACCTGTGGGTAAATTCACTAACCCTATATTCGTTAAGTTACGATTACTGGTATTCGTAACTGTATAAATTGCTGTACCTGTTTGTCCTTGCACGAGCTGTGACTGCCCAGTGACATTAGGATTCACTGTAAAAATAGGTGTGCCGCTCCAGCTATTCGTGCTAACTAACAAACTCCACATTATTCCTTGAAAATATTTATTCACGTTGTGTTATCTCCCTTAACCTACATAACTGAATTGCACTAAATATTCATTCGTGTGCAAATGCGTATTGCTAATTGTATTGGTGCTGCTTTGCAAAGGTGTCACACCTAAACTTGCATGCCCTAAATCAGCAAAGCGATAACCTATACCAGCACGCACATGTTCTCCTAAATCCACATCTACACCCAAGCCTGCCATATAGGTAAATGATTTTGTGTTATGGCTACCAAAAGGTTGCGCCATGGGAACAGCATCTGAAGTGAGTGGTTTTTCAATGTATGCATAAGCTTTATTTAATGCACCACCTACACCAGCAGAAACATAAGGATGCCAAATTTTTTGTATAGCAGGAGATAATTTAGATTCGAAATAAAGACGGCGACTTTGAATTTGATATTGATACGTTAAATTATTAAAAGCCGGATCAGAAAATTGATACACATTTCCGTTCGCACCAAATGAACTGCTTTGAAAATAACTTAAGCCGTATTGCACAGCCCAATTATGACAAAACGCAGACTCAGCACCAGCGAACAAGGCTATCACACCTTCTGTATCATAATGATTGGTGCCCAAATATGAATTTTGAAAAGGAGGAATCAATGTGATGGATTTTGTTGAATACACATTTGTACGATCAGATCCAAGAGACAGTGTCACAACAGGGCGTGGAGCAGCAAAAGAAACTAGAGGTAGCAAAACAGTCAAGCACGTGAATAAAATCTTTTTTTGCATTTTTCTTATTCCATTAAAAAAATTGACTTGCAATCCTAATCTGCAAAATTAAAAAAAGCAACCAGCATAATTACTTTTAAGCGTAGATTGGGTTGAGTGCTTTTTAAGAAACCCAACCTAAAGTTTTGTTGGGTTTCGTAAAAAGCACTCAACCCAACCTACGAATGCAACATGAAAAAAGCAACCAGCGAAATCACCGTAGTAGCCCGGATTGAGCTTTGCGAAAATCCGGGATAGGTTTTCAAAGATCCATCCTAACAGCCCCGGATTTTCACAATTCTCAATCCGGGCTACATATGAGCAACTATATCTATAATAGGTAATTTTAAAGCTATTTATAAAACGCTACTTTTCATTTATAAATCGTCTATTCTGATATAATAGTGATTTATGTATACGATGAAATTTATTTTCATTTTTATTAAGGATGAAAATCATGAATAAATCATCTCTAGAATTACTCACTCCCAATAATTGTGTACTTGCCTTAATCGATCATCAACCACAAATGTTTTTTGGAGTGGAATCTACAAATCGTGAAACCATAATTAATAATGTAGTCGGTCTTGCTAAAGCAGCTAAAGTTTTTAATGTTCCCACTGTTCTTACTACAGTTGCTGCAAAATCATTTAGCGGCCCGCTAATTCCACAATTGCAATCAGTTTTTCCAGATCAAAAACCCATAGACCGCACCACTATGAATTCATGGGAAGACAAAAATTTTGTTGCAGCCATTGAAAAAACGAAACGTAAAAAAATAATTATCGCTGCGCTCTGGACAGAAATCTGTTTAGCATTTCCTGCTATCTGTGCCATTGAAGCTGGTTATGAAGTGTATGCTGTGGTAGATGCCTCTGGTGCTACAACATTAGAAGCACATAACGCATCTATTCAACGCATGATACAAGTCGGTGTGATTCCTGTCACTTGGGTGCAAGTCATGTGTGAATTTCAACGTGATTGGGCACGCCAAGAAACCTATGTTCCTGTTATGAATATCGCAAAAGAACATGCAGGTGCTTATGGTGTAGGCATCATTTACGCTCAAGCTATGTTGGAACACAAATAAGGATATTCGCATGAGCGCAGAGATTATTTTTTTTAATGGCCACTTCAAAGGTGCAGGGACATTCGATAAAAATATAACGGCTGCTGCAATACAAAATAATTGTTTTCTCAAATTTGGTTCTGATCAAGAAATTCTTGATCTACAAAATGATTTAACCATTTTAATCGATTTAAATGGCAAAGTAGTTATACCTGGTTTAAATGATTCACACCTACATCTCATACGCGGTGGATTGAGTTTTAATATGGAATTACGTTGGGATGGCATCACAAGTTTAAGCGATGCACTCAGCATGTTAAAAGATCAAGCGCGCAGAACACCTCCACCACAATGGGTAAGAGTGGTAGGTGGTTGGACTGAGTTTCAATTTAAAGAAAGACGTATGCCTACCTTAGATGAAATAAATGCAGTCTCATCAGAAACACCTGTTTTTATCATGCATTTATACGATTGTGTGTTAATCAATAAAGCGGGATTGAGAGCTATTGGTTACAACAAAGAAACAAAAGAAACGCCAGGAACACAAATTCAACGTGATAAAGACGGTAATCCTACGGGCATGCTAATCGCACATCCGAATGCAATGATTTTATATGCAGCGTTAGCAATGGGACCCAAGCTTAATGAAGATGATAAAATGAATTCTACATTGCATTTTATGCGTGAATTAAACAGATTAGGGATTACGAGTGTTTGTGATGCAGGCGGAGGCTCTCAACATTATCCTGAAGATTATGAAATTATTGAGAAGCTCAATGATCAAAGTAAATTAACGCTAAGAATTGCTTACAGTTTATTTACACAAAGTCCTGGCCATGAACTAGAAGATTTTAAACTATGGACAAATACACACACTTATCCAGAAGGAAATTCATACTATAGACTGAATGGCGGCGGTGAAATGCTAGTTTATTCTGCCGCTGATTTTGAAGATTTTTTACAACCACGTCCTGACTTACCCGCAACGATGGAACAACAACTTGAACCTATAGTACGTTTATTAGCACAGAATGCATGGGCTTTTCGTATTCATGCAACATATGATGAATCTATCTCACGTATATTAGATATTTATGAAAGAATTAATTACGACATTCCACTGCATAAATTAAATTGGTTTATAGATCATGCAGAAACGATTTCTGATAAATCAATAGAACGCGTAAAAAAAATGGGTGGTGGTATTGCTATACAAGATCGCATGGCATTTCAAGGCGAATATTTCATAGAACGTTATGGTCAGACACAAACATTACGAACACCTCCTATAAAAAAAATAATAGATGCTGGTATTCCTGTTGGCATGGGTACCGATGCAACTCGTGTTGCGAGTTACAATCCTTGGGTTTGTTTACAATGGCTAGTCACAGGAAAAACAATAGGTGGCGCTGTTATTTACGATGAAAATAATATTTTAAGCCGTGAGCTTGCACTTGAACTTTACACCAAAGGCAGCGCTTGGTTTTCTAACGAGCAAGATAAAAAAGGTTCTTTTGTTGAAGGTCAGCTTGCAGACTTTGCAGTTTTATCTAAAGATTATTTTCATATACCTGATGAAGAAATAAAAAATATTTATTCTGTCATGACAGTGTTAGGTGGTGAGATTGTTCACGCCTCTGATGAGTTTTCTTCATATAACCCCGATCTTCCACCTGTCAGTCCTGATTGGTCACCCATCAATTATTATGGTACTTATGGTGGCAACAAAATAATAGTTGATAGACAAATGCATCAGCTTAATTGTTCCCTCAATCATGATGAACACTTACATAAACCCAATAATTTTTTTGGTGGATGCATGTGTTGGGCTTTTTAGTTCCCATGAAAAAAGTTTAAATAGAAAAAGGCGTCTATATGTCAGACATTAATCATTATGAACCATGGCCAGAGTTGACTGCAGAAGATTTTAATAAAACTTCGCATCTACTTTATATGACTATACAAGCCATAGGAAAATTAATGTTACATAAACCCTTTGAACCTCACTGGGCACATTTAGCAATGCCATTAACAAGTCGCGGCATCACAACAGGAACTATTCCTTTTCTCTTAGGAAGTTTTTCTGTTGATGTTGATTTTATTGATCATGTCATCATTTGCAGTTCTAGCTGGGGTCAGATGGGAAAAATAAAATTGCATTCCATGTCTGTCGCTGAACTAACAAATAAATTATTTGAAACACTAACTCAAATGGGCGTGAACGTCAAAATCAATAAACTACCGCAAGAAATGTCTAACGCAATACCTTTTGATCAAGATACTGCACCAAGAATGTATAATGAAAAAATTGTAAATGCTTGGTGGCGAATTATGGTAAGCACCTATAGTGTATTATTAAAATATCGATCACGTTTTTATGGCATCACACCTAATATTGGTTTACTCTGGGGCACGCTGGATTTACGCGATGCTCGTTACAAAGGTCTACATTTACCAAAAACCAAAGACACGTCCAGTTATATAGGTCGTAACTCTATGGATGATGCACAGGTAGAAGTGGGTTGGTCATGCAGTAATGAAAAATATCCTTATCCATCTTTTTTTGCTTTTGCTTATCCCTATCTACCTGGCCTTGAAAATGAAATTATTAAACCCGAAGGCGTTAAATGGGTTTCTGCAATCAGTGAATTTGTTCTTGATTACGATATATTACGAAAATCAAAAAATCCAGAAAGTGATTTGTTATTATTTTTTGAATCTTATTATCAAGCCGTTGCAAAACTGGATCAGTGGGATCCTGCACTGATAGTCAGCGGTAAACCCATTACTAAAAAGTGTGGTAGCGTGGACTAAGGCGTGAAGCGCCGAGTCCGCGAGAATTACTTCGTCAATTCCCGGACTCGCTACGCTTAGTCCGGGCTACAAAAATGCAATATAAACCCATTTAAATTATTTGGAGATAACAATGAAAGCTTTAGTCTATCTTGCACCAGGAAAAAAGAATTTAGAAGACCGCCCTATTCCTGAGATTACATCTCCTATGGATGCAATAGTCAAAGTCACTAAAACCACAATCTGCGGAACAGATCTGCATATTCTTAAAGGTGATGTTCCGACTTGCGAACCCGGCCGCATATTAGGTCATGAAGGCGTTGGAATTATCGATAAAGTGGGTTCAGGTGTGACAGAGTTCAAACCGGGTGATCATGTTCTTATTTCTTGTATTACAGCTGATGGTAAATGCGAATATTGCCGCAAAGGAATGTATTCACATTGCATTAATGGCGGCTGGATACTAGGTCATAAAATTGATGGTACTCAAGCTGAGTATGTACGCATACCTTATGCTGATACCAGTCTCTATAAAATTCCAGCAGGCGCTGATGAAGACGCAATAGTCATGCTAAGCGATATATTACCTACAGGTTTTGAATGTGGTGTATTAAATGGAAAAGTTCAGCCCGGAAGTACTGTTGCAATAGTTGGTTCAGGCCCTATAGGTTTAGCTGCATTGCTAACTGCACAATTTTATTCGCCTTCAGAAATAATTATGATAGATCTTGATGACAATAGATTAGCCGTTGCAAAAAAATTTGGTGCAACTGCAACTATCAATAGCAGCGATGGCAAAGCACCCGAAAAATTAATGAAAATGACGAATGGACGTGGTGTTGACACTGCAATAGAAGCTGTCGGTATACCCGCTACTTTTAATATCTGCGAAGATATAGTCGCGCCAGGTGGGACTATCGCTAACATAGGTGTGCACGGTACTAAAGTAGATTTACATTTAGAACGTTCATGGTCACAAAATATTTCTATCACTACGCGTTTAGTCGACACGTTTGCAACACCTATGCTGCTCAAAACAGTAGTATCTAAAAAAATAAATCCTAATTTACTGATTAGCCATCACTTCAAACTCGATACTATTTTAGAAGCTTATGAAACTTTTGGACAAGCTGCTAAAACAAAAGCGCTGAAAGTTATTATTGATGTTTGACTAAGAACAAATGTAGGGTGGGTTAGGCGTTTTTTGCAGTAACCCACCAAATATAATTTCCTTCAGCGTTTTATAATCAGAGTAGTAATATCAAGCTAACGTTTCTGTCTGCAAATAATCGGGCACCACACAAGGCCAATGTAATTGTTCTGTGATCTCATTTTTGAGTGCTGTTGAACTGGTGAGCTCACCGTGTGTAATAAATGTTTTAATCGGAGCTTTCTTAAAATTCTTGAGCCATTCAATAATTTCTTGGTAATCTGCATGTGCAGACATATTTTCTAACACTGCTATTCTTGCTTTCACAGGAATCATTTCACCGTGTATTTTAACGTGTGATTCGCCATTAATAATTCTATCTCCGCGTGTTCCTGGCGCTTGAAAACCAGTAAACAAAACCGTGTTGGATGCACCTGGTAAATATTTTTTTAAATGATGCAAGACACGCCCACCTTCAGTCATGCCACTAGCAGAAATAATAATAGCTGACTCATTACTTGCATCTATAGCTTGAGATTCTTCTTGTGTTCTTGTGTATGTTGCGATTTGACAAACTTTGTCACACAACTCTTCAGGAATACGATGTTCGGATGAATAATGTTTTAATAAATCACTCACATTCTGTGCCATAGGACTGTCTAAATAAATAGGAACATTAGGTATGCGTTTAGATTCTTTAAGTTGATACAGTTGATATAAAAGATCTTGTGTGCGGCCAACCGCAAACGCGGGTATCACCACTGAACCTTTATTCGCAACAGTATCATTTATCACATCCGCCAACTTATCCAGAGGATCTGATTTATCGTGCAGCCTATCTCCGTAAGTTGATTCGACAACTAAGTAATCTGTTTCTGTTATCTGAGTTGGCGCTCGCATCACAGGATGATGCGGCCTGCCCAAATCGCCAGTAAAAAGTAGAGTCGTTTTTTTGTAGGTGAGCTGTGCGAGTGACGCACCAATAATATGCCCTGCAGAAAATAACTTAACTTCCATCTCGTTAAATAAAATTAATGGCTGATTAAAATCTAAAGCAACAAACTGCTCTAATGCATTAATACCATCTTCGCGAGTATAAAGCGGTAAAGCGGGTTTATGTTTACTATAACCATATTGATTCGCATTCTTAGCGTCTTCTTCCTGTAGGTGACCGCTATCAGGCAGCAAAATAGCACATAACTCTTTTGTGCCATGAGAGCAGTAAACTTTACCTTTGAATCCTTTTTTAATAAACACAGGAATAAAACCTGAATGATCTATATGTGCATGCGTTAAAATAATCGCTTCAATTTCACTAGGATGCACAGGAGGCATATTCCAATTGCGCAAACGCAGTTCTTTATAGCCTTGATATAAACCACAATCGACCAGAATTTTTTTTGGACCAACATTGATAAGATATTTTGATCCCGTGACAGTTCGTACGGCGCCTAAAAAAGTTATCTGCAAACTATCTTTCATGAATGAGACTCTATCCAACCGCTAAATTTATCAAGATATCCTTGCAAAAACTTCTTAGTATCTTCGTTGGTTATATTATTATTCGCATCATATAATTCATCTTTATGAACAAAATAAACTTCAGGCTGACCCATAACAATTGCGCCTATCGCAACTAAAATACTGCGTAAATGACCTTGAGCAACTGCAGTACCCACAACGCCAGGACTGACTCCTATGATACCTGTGGGTTTATTTGCCCATACATTTTTACCGTAGGGACGTGTTCCCCAATCAATAAGATTTTTTAACATGCCAGGGATAGATCGATTATATTCTGGTGTCACAAACAATACGCCAGCTGCATCTTGAATTTCTTTTTTGAACTTCACGACTGCTGCAGGCATGTTACCTTCATTATCTTGGTTATATAGAGGCACTTCATTTATATCAAGAATAGTGAATTTTAAATTGGGATGATTAAGTTTATCTAACGCATGCACTAATTTTTTGTTAAAGGACTCTTTACGCAAACTTCCGACGACGACAGCGATATTAAACATAGAAACTCTCCTTGTTGATGGGCTATTCTGAACAATGAACGTATTGACATAATAGTTTAACTTATATTCATTTTCCTTGCGAATCAACTGGCTCCATTGATAAAACCAACTTCTGTCCTAATGCTGCTGCTGCACGCTCTAATTGACGAAGCGTAGGCCAATGATGCGGATCTTCCAATCGTGCCACAGATGGCCATGATGTGTTGAGAGCCCTCGCAACTTCTGCAAAACTGTGATTTCCTTTTGCCCACCGCATAAGTAATGCGGCTTGTGCTTTTGCTGAAGGTGAAATCAACTTTGCGTTTTTGTGATGCGAAGGTTTCGGTATTTTTATTTTTTCATCCATTCTACCTTCTAACGTCAAAGTCAAAACCTCAGTGGCGTTAAAAATGGCTTCATTTAAGGTTTTACCTTCAGTGATGGCCTCAGACAAATCAGGAAAATGAACAGTATAACGTTTTTCACTTTTATCATATTCAAAGATTGCTGGATAAAGTACATTCATTTTAATTTTACCCCTGTTTGACGTTCTATAGCTGCCAATAGACCTTTACCAATATCTCGGCTACCGTGGACAGGAACAGTTGTTCTTAGCTCACCTTTACCCATACGATAATGACTGCCTGAAACCCTCAATATCTTCCAACCCCTACCTTCTAAAAGCTTAATGAGCTCCTTACCTATCATAAGTATAATCCATCATGTGTGATATATCAATTTTGATGCATCATATGAAACCTGCGCCTCAGATGGCCCAGCAGGAACTCCATTCAGAGTAATAACACGATCAGCAATCATGATTGTTTCTTTGCGGTGAGCGATCATTACAACGGTGATGCCCAATGAACGAATGGCAAGATTTATTTCTTGTTCTTTTTTGGCATCTAAATGACTACTCGCTTCGTCGAGAAATAGAATTGAAGGATTAGAATAAAGCGCTCTGGCCAACAGTAGTCGTTGCTTTTGACCACCCGAAAGTACAGATCCCATATCACCTATCAGTGTGTTAAAGCGCATAGGGAACACATGGATTTCATCATAAATGCCGGCGAGTTTAGCGCAATGATATACATGATCTTCACTAACTGCAGGGTCAAAATAACTGATGTTATCTGATATTGTGCCAGAAAATAAAATATCTTCTTGAAGAACCGCAGCGATACAAGAACGATACTGGGCAACATGATGCGGATAAATCTGTATATTCCCAACATAGAAATGACCCGATGAGGGTTGCAATAATCCCATCATGATTTTTAATAATGTTGTTTTACCACAACCCGATGGGCCTGTAATTGCTATACATTCACCAGGATGAATAGAGAGGGATAAATTATCAAATAACGCTTTATCTGACATAGGAAATGTATGCGAAATTTTTTTCAAGGTGAGAATATTTTTTTGAGCGGTTAAAGACGGTGAAAAATGACTTAAAGAAGGATTGAGCTCCAGAGGTTCAGAAACAATGTCATTCAATCGATCAAGATATAGCTTTAGAAATCTAAACTCTTGAATTTTATCAATGAGACTGCCAAATGAAGTTATTAATTGTTGTCTATATGCCAAGAAAGCATATAACACACCAAGAGTGATTGCGTGATACGCTAAAAATAAACAACCGACAGCTAATACTAGAGTAAGATCTATCGCATAAATTAAATTTTTAACTGAGTCATAAAGAATTTTATGACTAGCAATTTTTGTTGTTGCATTTAAATATCGAATTAACCTATTCGACCATCCGTTTAGCCTATCATTCTCTTTTGCGAAAATTTTAATAGAAGGAATGGCTCGTACTGTTTCCATGAAATGTGTAAGTTCTGCAGAACGCGTATATAAAGCTTCTTCTTGATATGTTCTGATTTTAATATTGTAATACATTTTAGAGATAAAATAGAGTACGCAAGATAGTATTACTATAAGAGACATTTTAAAATTTGATAAGCACATTACTATTAATATTATTATAGACACAAAACCATCGACTATTCCCTCTACAAAGCCTTCAGTCAGCGTCGTTCTGATTTTATCTACAGCGCCAAAACGTGATAATACATCACCTACATGGCGAGTTTCGAAAAAGGAAATGGGTAATGAAATAAGATGCTTCATGACAGAAGCACCAAATTCATGGTTAATGAGAGTACCTAAATAAGTTACAGTAAATCCACGTATAGCTGTGGTACTAAACTCCATTACTTTTGCACCAAGAAATGCGAATAATAAAATGTATAAAGTACGATTTTGAAATAAGTGAGTAGAGCTATCTATACTCTTTTGTATGAATGACACTCCGCCTATATAAAAAAGCTGTATAAAACCAGATATCAGAACTAATTTAGCAAGCGATAGGCCGTATTTTTTAAATAATTCCATCATCATATTATTTGATTGATTTGGAACTGCTAACAATGGCTTAAATGAAGATGCATGTTTTATTTCTAAAACAATACCCGTAAATGATTTACTCACATCGTCCAAGGAAATTTTTCTTACTCCCCGAGCAGGATCATGCACAGTAATGAAGTTAGCAGAAACTTCACGGATAACCATAAAATGATTCATGTCCCAATGTATAATACTGGGTAAGCTGATAGAGGATAACTGATAGATATCGATACGGAGTACACTAACAATTAAACCTAAATCCTCGGCAATTTTTTTTAGATGATACAGCGTCATTCCAACTAATGATGGTTTATATATTTTACGTAGAGTGAAAAGTGAATTCATACCGCCATAATATGATAAAATCATTGCAATACATGCTAGACCACATTCAGCCATTTCAGATTGAAAAATAAATGGCAGCTTGTTTCGTTTCAACATTGATAACCTAGTGAAACCATACATAAGCCGACTATACATGCCGCATAATATAACCATTTGCTATGTGTGTAAGTGAGCAACTCCTCCGATTTAGCATGCCTACTTTTATCAAACATTTCATTTCTAAATAATGGAATCATAAAAATTGTTAACCTTGCAAAACAACAGGAATAGACTGTAAGGCAGATTTCAGAGTGGGCAACTGATACATAGGACAGCTCAACTCTACTAAGTTCTGCGATGATATACCCCTAGTCCATAATGCTAATTTATCTGATGCTATTTCTAAGGTTCCATCATCTAGTAATGTACCTAAACTATTTCTGTCATCACTTAAGGCTACCGTGCATTTTCCAATTTTTCCGTCTGCACGTATCACCAATGAATTCGTCTTAGCCGCATAACAAACATAAGGACCATTATCATTAAGTTTTTTCACTTTCATAGCAGGCCCTAGATAATCATAAAGCTGTTGTAAAATTTCAGCCTTATCTTTTCCACGTATCACTTTAAATGTACCGGCATTAGGACCGCCTAAGGTTTCTATCGCTTTAAAGAAAACAGTAAATCGAGGATCATAACCAAAATTCACTTTAATCAAATCGATGAGCTCATACATATCATCTACATTATCTGGCGTGATGTGTATACGCAGCGTAATTGAAAAGTCTATATCTGTATTTTTAGCGGAGAGCAGATTGTGCCAAATAGTATTGAATGAGCCTGATCCATTCAGTCTTAATCGAGTTAGATTATGCATTTTCTCAGTGCCATCAAGAGATACTTGAAAGCTCTTAACATCTAATGAAATCAACTTGCGAAAAATATCTTCTTTAAGTTGAAACCCATTAGTGGTCATGTTTGATAAGTACTGTACGTTAGGATACTTCATTCTGAGTTGCTGAACATAAGAACTAATGTCATAAACTATATCTTTTGCTGCTAAAGGCTCACCGCCAAACCAGCCTATCTGTAATACATCAAGCGTATCAATTCGCTGTAAAATTAATTTTTTAATGGCTTCAACTATATTTTTTTTCATTTTTCCTATTGAAAAATCTTCGTAACAATAAGTACAACGAAAATTACACTGTTCCGTCGGTAACAATATTAGCTCTAAACTACGATTAGATATCATGGATATTATTTTTCTATCGTTTAACATAATGTCATTCTCACTTAATGTATCCTCATCAATTTTCTCTTAACGTTGTTACCTTATGCCACTAACAAAGATAAGCCTTTAACAGGCTTATCCCCTTACATATAAAATAATTAATTATCTGCATGCTGAATTAGTGCATGCACCATTGAATAACATCTCATCTGCATTTTCTTTCATCGCACCATTAATTGCAGATAAAATTTCAGGGTTATCAATCACTACACGGCCTAGTGTATCTATGTGAAAATCTTTGTCTTTCAGTAAATCAATCAGATTCGTTTCTTTCATTGCCTTGCTCCTTTTAATTAAGTTGTTTTAATGACCTTACCACCCTGAACTTTCCCAGTAATGACTGAGTTATCATTCAGGATAACTACGCCTTTTTGACCCTCAAATACAATATTATGTATGGATGAACCTTCCTTTAATTGAATAACTTGCTCTCCTCTATCTGATGCTTGTTTGACGATAATGTCATTCATTTTGGAATGCAAAAAAGTACCTTTTTTGATAGTTAATACAAGAGTACGTAAAAATTCAGAATGGTTTGCATCTATCTCACCTATCAACGTTACGTCATTTTTGAAAACACAAAAATCGCAATCTACAGATCCCAAAATACTGCTCGTTGAATTTAGCGTGGCATGATTTGCATATAAATTTCCTATAATGTCGGTTTTCCCAACTACAGTTATGTTATTTGCATTTACATTGCCTATCATATTCATAAAATCTGAAACACTAGACTTATCAATATGAGTTTCTCCTCTCACTTCTAATGAATTAAGAGTTGAATTATTGATATTTGCATTTCCCTGTACGTTACAAGACTCATCAACTGTCATGTTATTGACTTCGACAAACCCTCTATAATCTATATTTTTTACAGTTCCAGATTCGCAACGCAATGACCCATACTTATCTTTACAGACTGAGTCAGCATATGAATTTAAGTAACCTAAAAGCAAAAACGTAGACAACAGGATTTTCGTTTTCTTCATTTTAATATCCTTGTAAAAATTACTTGCTGATAAAAAAAATTTTCTGTGGAAAACTGAAAGGTAATTGAATTGTTGCTGTAAAAAGTGTGGAAAATTGCTAGGAGGGATAATACGCGCTCATCGTGCCAAAATATTTTTTACTTGTCCAGAATTATTTTAAAAAAATTTATTCTGCTAAAACATCCGCAAATATAAAATTATCACGCTCCAGAATAATGCCTAAAGATATTGGAATGGCACTGGAAAACATAGGTCCATCATAAACAAAGGTATGAAACTCACCCTGCTCACCGCAGGGATCGACTTCAACAGGAAGATCGTTTAATAATGATTTATCAAATTGTCTGCCTGCAAATAGAGGATCTAGCTGTTTGGGATCAACACAGGTGATAATTGCTTTCATCCCTGCATCTATCATTTCATGAGCAAGTAATGTGGTGTCTCGTTTCCACAAAGGAAATAAGGCATGCATACCTATCATCGCTAATTTTATTTCTCTGTATTTTCGTATGTCCTCAAGAAATAAATCGCCAAATGCAACATGTGTAATCCCTTGATTAACAGCTTGCTCTAATAAGAGATGCATACGATATTCATATATTTCATTTGTACAAGGTGAAGGAATAGAAAGGATATACAAAGGTAAATTCAAGCGATGAGCTTGTTGCTCAAGTAATTCACGTCGAGTTGCATGCATTGCAACTCTGTCATATTCTTCTGTCACCGTACTGAGCAAACCTACTACTTCATACTCATCTGATTGGCGTATTTTATGTAATGCATACGCGCTGTCTTTACCTGAACTCCAACTCATTAACATTTTCTTTTTTAACATGACAAAACTCAATCTGACGAAATGAAAAGACTATAACTCGTACTTCTACCGCCGCCCTGCTCTTTTTTCAAAATCTTACGTTCTAATAAATCATTAATATCTCTTAATGCGGTATCTTGCGAACACTTAGTTATCTTTGCCCATTTAGATGAATTTAATTTTCCTTCAAATCCATCCAGCAATCTGTTGATTATGGTTTTTTGTCTTTCGTTAAATGCTGCACCCACATGTAAATTCCAAAATCGCGCCTTTACAAATACTGTTTGTAAAATCTCTTCAGATGCAGCAATAGCTCGCTTCAAGCAATGTAAAAACCACTCTATCCATGCAGTAATATCCAATGATCCTTTTTGGCATCTTTCAAGCACATCATAATAAGCATTTCGTTCTCGTTGAATTTGTGCAGACATGCTGTAGAAACGCTGTGGACTTTTCTCAGAACGCGCCAACATCATATCGGAAATGGCTCTACCAATCCGGCCATTACCATCATCAAATGGATGTATAGTCACAAACCAAAAATGCGCTAATGCAGCTTTAATAACGAGATCTGTTTTAGACGCAGAATTAAACCACTTAATGAATAGCTTCATCTCGCCTTCTAGCCTGTTATACGCGGGCGCCTCATAATGCACTTTTTCACGTCCGTACGGGCCTGATATTACCTGCATAGGACCACTTTCTTCAGTACGCTGTATTCCGCTTCTACCGGTTGGAAAAAGCGCCGCATGCCATCCAAACAATCGCTCTTCAGTAAGCGATTTATCATACGAACGAGTCGCATCAAGCAGCACCTCAACAATGCCTTCCACATTTCGATCGACAGGCAACGTAGCCCCCAAATCTACACCTAAACGTTTAGCAATAGAGGACCGCACCTGATCCGTATTCAGCATTTCGCCTTCTATCTCACTGGTTTTTAAAACATCTTGTGTGAGCGCTTGTAAGGTAGCTTCCTCGCATAATGGAAAACCCAAGGTAGTCATGCGCCCCAGCAAGCGGCCTTGTAGATAGCGCACTTCAACCAAAATATCTGCTATTTTCGTATGATCCCATGTCAGCTTAGGCCAATCTTTGTATTCGTATATATACATATAATCTCCGCATATTATAATGAGATTATACGTCATATTCACCGCAAAAACAACTATATAAACCGCAGATTATGCGGAGATTACAAGCCTATTCGCCGCACTCGTGAAATAATTAGATGACAACTACAGGGTCGAATTAATGTCTATGTTAGCCCAGGACGAGCAGACGGAATTAATTCATCTTTTATAGCTGAACATTCAGCAAGGAGTTTATCGAATTTTTCTTTGTCTTTTCTGTAATTGCTTGAATCACGAAAATAAGGATGAGACATCACGTGAGATAATGAATCATCACATGAGATTATTAATGAGTTTAATTTTTCCTGTATTTTATTATCAATTTTTTCTAGTAACGTATCAAAATAGTCGTATTTTGCTAGCAGCAAAGCCATTTTATTGAGCGCATCATAAACTTGTATATTGGTACTATCATAAAGTTTGTGTTTGTTTATAGACGAGCTTTGCACAAGCTCATTAATTTTTGAAATCTTCTTTTCGAGATTTTCAAAATCGACAATTAAGTTTTTTAAAGCTTGCTGAGCAGCTTCTAACACTTCATTCAGAGTTGAAACTTTGCGGTTAAACATCACTTCATCCTCCAAATAAAGGTAAGAGAATAATATGTGTTAATATTTGTCCATTATATCACATTTAGTTTGTTATGATGAAATAATGAGCATTAAATAATTAGACGTAACTCATTACATAACCTACTGTTTCATGACTTTCATTATTTAATTAATGAGATATTTTATATTGTAAAAGATCTACAAATGCGCAGTTTACTGAAAAATGATAAATAGATGATATTAAACTTGTGTTTTTAGTACAAAGTTGTAATATCTGCTCTTACTGAAATCAACTCAAAGAGTTTCTTAGTACCCTCCCTTTAAAGCTACCCCCTAGCAACAACTTTAAGATTTTTATAATTTTTTAAAAACAAACGAGGAATCACAACATGAACTACATAAAAAAAATAGCTAGCGTTTTAATATTAACCAGCAGTCTTGTTACCGCAGGCTACGCAACAACACAAGGCGCCTATGTGGGCGGTGCACTAGGTTATGGCAAGCTAGATAACTTCGGTGACACTACGGGCGGCGATGGCGGTGTAGCAGGAAGAATACTGGTAGGCTACAACTTCAATAAATTCTTTGGCCTTGAAGGCGGGTACAATCGTTATGCTAAAACCACATTTACATTAAGCAACGGTAACACAGCAGATTATGATGTTACGGCTGGCACACTTGCTATAAAAGGTTACCTACCCGTCAATAATCAAGTCGACTTCTATGGATTATTGGGCATGGCAACTGTACAAGCTCAAACAACTTCCGACGATATGTATTTTGGCGCTGGTACGAGATCTGAATTTGGAGTGATGGCAGGTGTGGGTATAAATTACGACATTACATCAAAAGTAAGCACCAACCTTGAATTCTCACGCACACAAGGTCACACGTCTACTTATAGCCAAGCAGGTATTCCATTTGCTAACTTATTATCATTGGGTGTTGCATATCACTTTAATTAAGCCTTAATAAAAACGTTGCGTTGCCAACCGTTACACCAGCATGCTTTTAGTTGGTGTAACATAGCAGCAATAAGACTTGTCTCTGCTGTCTTGCTAGCCGTTACACCAACATGCTTTTAGCTAATGTAACAAAGCAGCAACAAGACTTTGCCTCTGCTGTCTTGCCAGCCGTTACACCAGCATGCTTTTAGCTGGTGTAACGAGGTGGCATCCAGAGCGATCTATCTGAATTAGTTATACTATAGAGTTATACAAGTCGTCCCAAGTTGGATTTTTTTCTTCAATGAGACTGAGTTTCCAAATTCTTTTCCATGCTTTAATATTTTTTTCTCTTTTAATTGCTTCCATTATGTCGCTATGCAATTCGTAATATACCAATTGATTTACCTTATACTTAGAAGTAAATCCTTTTGTTACCCCTGATTTGTGTTGCCAGACACGCTTGACAATATCGGAAGTCACACCTGTATATAAAGTGCCATTGCGTTTACTTGCCATTATATAAACATAATATTCTTTCATAATGCCTCCAGGCCAGAAATAATAGAATTTTTCGAATGTTAAATTGGATAGAAAAAAAGATAAGTGACGTTTATCTTTTATGTGAAGTAAAAATTATTTGCAGATGTTTTTTTAGAAAAATAAAGAAGGGAGAAAATGAATTTACTAGAACTCTAATATCATGTCGATGAATTTGTAAAAGCTTTTTCTGTAATAACATACTGATTAGTTAAGCCCTCCCTGGATGCCACCTCGCTACACCAGCTAAAAGCATGCTGGTGTAACGGCTGGCAAGACAGCAGAGGCAAAGTCTTGTTGCTGTTTTGATACATTAACTAAAAGCATGCTGGTGTAACGGCTGGCAAGACAGCAGAGGCAAAGTCTTGTTGCTGTTTTGATACATTAACTAAAAGCATGCTGGTGTAACGGCTGGCAAGACAGCAGAGGCAAAGTCTTGTTG
>JARLJN010000065.1 GCA_031291255.1 Gammaproteobacteria bacterium | reverse complement strand
TTAAGAGAAAAAGCAGATGGAAAGTTTGATATTTATTTTATGCACCAAAGAATATTTACAATAAAAACCTAGAGCTTATAATGTTCGGGGACTGTAACCTATGTCCCCGTCCAAGTGTTACCTATGTAGCCGGTCTATACACGCTTTTTGCGAAACCCAACGTTTTGATGAAATGTTGGGTTTCGCAAAAAGCGCTCAACCCAACCTACGGTCTACTATTTTATTGTTCTAACTTTTTATATTTCATACGATGCGGCTGTTTGGCTTTGTCACCTAAACGCTTAATGCGATCTTCTTCGTACTCAGTATAATTACCCGTGAAGAATGTCGCAGAACTATCACCCTCAAACGCTAAAATATGTGTAGCAACACGATCTAAGAACCAACGGTCATGCGAAATCACCATGGCACAGCCAGGATAACTTAATATCGCTTCTTCTAATGCACGCAATGTTTCAACATCAAGATCATTAGTCGGTTCATCGAGTAATAGCACGTTTCCGCCACTGCTTAAGAGTTTTGCAAGATGCACGCGATTACGTTCTCCTCCAGAAAGTTCTTTAATAAACTTCTGTTGGTCAGTGCCTTTAAAATTAAAGCGGCCTACATAGGCACGTGAAGGCATTTGGAAGGTTCCTATGGTCATAATATCTTGGCCTTCGGAAATTTCATGCCACACTGTATTCTTATCAGTTAACGATTCGCGGTTTTGATCCACATAAGCCAATTGAACCGTTTCACCAATTTTGAGTTCGCCGCTATCTGGGGTTTCTAGCCCCATAATCATTTTGAATAATGTCGATTTACCTGCACCATTTGGTCCAATAATACCGACTATCGCACCTTTAGGAACATTGAAAGTAAGATTTTCAAAAATCATTCTATCGCCAAAACGCTTACTGAGGTTAATCGCCTCTATCACGTTATCGCCTAAACGAGGTCCAGGTGGTATGTATAATTCTTGTGTTTCACTGCGCTTTTGGAATTCTTTGGAGTTTAACTCTTCAAATCGTGCAATACGCGCTTTACTCTTGGCTTGTCTGCCTTTTGGATTGGTACGTACCCATTCCAATTCAGCTTTTAAAGCTTTTTGATGAGACGATTGTTGTCTTTCTTCTTGTGCCAAACGCTTTTCTTTTTGCTCTAACCAAGAAGAATAATTTCCTTCATAAGGGATACCCGCACCGCGATCGAGTTCTAATATCCAACCAGCTGCTTTATCTAAGAAATATCTATCATGCGTTACCGCGACTACTGTACCGGGATATTCATGAAGAAATTGCTCTAACCACGCAACACTTTCCGCGTCTAAGTGGTTAGTAGGCTCATCTAGCAACAACATATCAGGCTTAGATAACAGAAGTCGGCATAAAGCAACGCGCCTGCGCTCACCTCCTGATAATTTTGTCACATCAGCATCCCAAGCAGGCAAGCGTAAAGCATCAGCAGCGATTTCTAATTTACGCTCTACTTCCCAGGCGCCTGCAGCTTCAATAGCATTTTGTAAGTCGCCTTGTTCTTCTAGCAACTGATTCATCTCATCATCGCTCATGGGCTCCCCAAATTTCATGGAGATGTCATTGAAACGATTCAACAAAGCTATGGCTTCACCTACTCCTTCCTCGACATTTTCTCTTACATTTTTTGCGGGATCTAGCTGAGGTTCTTGAGATAAATAACCAATTTTAATTCCTGCTTGAGGACGAGCTTCACCTATAAACTCTTTATCCACACCTGCCATGATCTTTAAAAGCGTGGATTTACCCGAGCCATTGAGGCCCAAAACGCCAATTTTTGCGCCTGGATAAAAAGACAACCATATTTTTTTGAGTATTTCTTTTTTAGGAGGGACGACTTTACCCACATCTTGCATAGTATAAATAAATTGTGCCATAAGAATTCTTCGCTATTTTAGTAATTTTATTGGATGAGCATTATCATTTAATTCAAGAATTGCTACAATAGCTAAGTTACTAAACTTAAAAAGGACACCGCAATGGCCAAATCACAAGATTCTAAGAAAGAGAAGAAAAAGACACCGGCTAAATCTTTGAAAGAAAAACGTAAAGAAAAGAAAGAGAAGAAAGTTAAATAATAACAGCAAGGGGTTCCGCTTGTAGCCCGGATTGAGCGCTGCAAAAATCCGGGATAGTCTTACTGAAAACCCGGATTTTCGCAGCGCTCAATCCGGGCTACACCCTCTGAAGTCCAGCAGCAGGACGAGCCAACCTTGAAGGTGGCGCAGCATTAGCAACGGCAAACAATCTGTTTCTGTTATGATTTCTTGCGGGAGGTTGCAAATCCATCTGAATACGCGCTGATAACTGCACATATCGACTATATAAAAACTGTAAATCCCCACGCAAAAATTGATTAGAATATGCCGTTAAACTATTTTTTTCTTTAATTCCCAAAATAACGTCTGCTAAAGTCTCTGCGGCAGCCTTATCTAATACTTGCATTTGATTTAACATACCGCCAGCAGAAATCAATTGAGCATAGACTCTCAGCATGACAGCCAATACTCCCCTATAAATCTTCACATCATTTCTCAAATAATCGAATCTAACTAATGCCAAATAAAATGACTGCCCTGTCAATAGATTTGACATTTTTTTACTATCGAGTCTCATTAAAAAATCAGTGTGATTTGATTCATTGACTATTTTCAATATATTGACTAAACCATTATTGGCGGCTATCCACTCATTTATCTTCTCCGCATCCAATGCGGTAAGTATGTGATGCTGTGACACTGTATCAACTTGTGAAAGTACATTTTGAAATAAAGAAAATGAATTTATAATTGTTGATAGATTATTTTCATTAGACCCATCTCTTATGAAATCCTTTTTCTTACTCAGTTCTAAATGCTGTAACAAGTCAATAAAACAGGCTTTAGTTGTCACAATCTCCCATAAATATTTGATATCAAGGCGATTAACAATAAGATTAATCACATTTTTTGCTGCGTAATTCAATACATAATTCAATACATGTGTATTATGTATTAAACGACAAATCGTAGCATCAGTTAACATGTCATTTACAAATTCATTCTGCTGAGACGATGTTAATTTGCTTAACACTTTTATTAAATCGTCTACAGATCCTAAAATATTTGCTACATGTTTAGGAGAAGTAAAATAGATAAATTCAAAAACTTCTTTGGGCTGAATAAGCACCAGCTGTAAAGACTGAGCATCGATTATTTTTTCTAAGCTATCCACCTTGATCAAATGGCAAATAACCTGCATTTTTGCAGTTGGCGTTAATAACATCAAAATACTGTTTAGATCATCCCAGCTCAAGATCAACTTAGTAAAATGGTCTGATCCAATAAGAGTAAGAAATCTTTCTCGATTTTCCTTTTTCAAATCCATCAGAATAAATATAAGTTCAGACAGATTTTTTATCGTATTAATAAAATAGTCTTTCCCTAAAATGTCTGCTAACAAATACATATGCAGTTTTTCATCTACAGATCGCAAAAGTATTTTTAATAATATAGGTACCATAATTAAACTTCGTAAATTTTCTCGCCCCATGAAATCTATAAAATCTTTTTGAGATTGACAAGTTAATGCAGCAAACAAACTTGTTAATGAAGAAATATTTTTTCCAAACGTTCTGGTATGCTGTATACCTATTAGATTCAATAGATATTTTATGTCAGGTATAAATCGTAGAATTCTAATTATTCCATCAGACGTAAACATCTTATGAATACAAGTAGGTTCCAATTTATCTAATAATACCGTGTAATAATCCTTATCGAGATGATTAAATACTGAAATTAAATCTGATACATTTGAAAAAATAGTAGAAAAATGTGAGGGTGGACAATTTAAAATAAAAGCTTCTTTTTCACTAATAGTAAGCTTAGACATGATCATCTCTAATTCGAGTGAATTAGAAAAAACATTCTGTAGATTCAGTTTTGGCAGCAAACGACATAGAAATATCCTGTCCGATCTAATTAATCTGCCCATAATCATTAAAAAATCAATATTACTCTCAATAAGTTTATTGAAACTATTTGCATCCAAACTTTTAAAAAATGTCTCTGCATAATCATCTTCTATAGCAGTCAATATTTCTTGTTTAGAAAAATAATTGATTAGTCTATTGTTCATTCTGAAAATAAATGTTAAATCCCCTGCGGTGCCATAGACTATTTTTGGATTAACATTTTCTGTCTTCATAGACAATTCTAGCTTTTTCTTCGTCGCAGCGAAATTATTCACATAGTCTTGTAAAATTTCATCTGCTATGACAGCGGAAGCTTGAGCCTGTCTAGGCATAATGGAATAGAGATTTGGATTATGCTGCAATATCTGATTCAAACTTATGGCTAATAATTCTATGCAAGGTTGATCTTCAAATCCTTCATTTTCTAAAATAATAATAATTTCATTAATTCGTTCTTCAGAAAGAGCAATTCTACCTTGCATTGCGACGCGGCTTAACAGACGTAGCCAAATTATTTCAAAATTTCTTCCCACAGTAAGATTAGGTGCACAACTATTAAAAATAATAGCTCTCTCATCATTCTCTAATGTAAGAAGAAAACGATTAAATTCAGTAATACCATCAATTGCAGCAGACCCCACTTCAGCATTATGATCCTCAATATTGAGTGCATGCACTCCGCCTGCAAATAACTGATTCATCAGACGCCTAACAAAAGAACCTAAACTCATACCTCGATTTTTTACTTCGAGTAAATTATGTAGCGCAACATAATAAGCCGTGGCTTCTGGTGAATGAAATATAACACGATGCTTTTCTGTTTCACTCAAGAGCTTAATGCCGCTCTCTAAACCGGGCTGCTCTAACGCAGGAAACAAACTGGTATATTTTAAAATTCCATCGTCTTCTGCATATTGAATACAATCAGCTACCTCAATAAAACGTGTCTCATCATCATTTAAAATGAATTCATGTAATTGCAAATCATTCCAATCATTTAATGTCACTTCATTGATAGGGTGCTGCATGCTGGGCATTAATAAATTATAAGGTGTAGAAGAAAGTACAGAAGCAATATCATTTGCTAATAACCAACAAATAATATTTGTATTAATATTCATCCTGTGAGGATAGGATAAATCAGTTTTACGCACATATTCCCATCGATTAGCTAAAAAATCTTTAAAACCTTTGAGATTTTCAGGCGTTGCTTCTAAATGTGATGATTGACTAATAAGATATTGCAACTCTCTTAATGTAATTTGAAAATCTAAAGTAATATGCTCACTGATGTCGAATAAATTATTCCAATTCGTTGTAAGAGGCGTTACACCTATAGGTAAATGCACATTTAATTCAGTAATAGTCGTCAGCAATAATTCATGTATCTTCATTTCATAATCCCTTATGCAATGTTGTTTCTACTCTCTAAAATCAAATCCAATGATGCCTGCATTTCCTCCTTCAGCAATACTGATCAGATGCTCTTTAACAGGCCAAGTAATTGGATCATTTACAAACGCGTCACGAGCTGCTTTATTATCGAAATCTATAGAAAAACCATGAGAAAAATTATGCTCACCTACCTCATGAAAATGACAGGTTCCGCCAGTAATTGCTGTAACACCTTCAAGCTTACCTGTGAGAGACAATATATCAGTGAATACGCGTTCAATTTCGCGTTTTGGTACAGCTGCTTTTAGTTTGAATAAAATGGTGTGCCTAATCATGTCTTAATTCCTTTTATCGTTATATGGCACTATGAATATAAATTCATTATTAATATAATTCTTTATTTACTCTAACTCCATCTTTACCTATATGAGACTGTTAATGAAATCCTGTCCTTGCGGATCACTTAAAGAATATGCAATCTGTTGTGGCCGCTTCATTGAAGCTGGCCAAATGCCTAAAACGCCCGTAGAACTCATGCGGTCTAGATATACAGCTTATGCAAAAGCTAATATAGATTATATTCAACAAACTATGCAAGGACCTGCAGCCTTAGGTTTTGATATTAATGAAGCAGCTGCACTTGCAAAGTCGACTCTATGGCAAAAATTAAAAATACTTAACTTCAGCACAACTCATGATAAGGGCATGGTTGAATTTATGGCTTTTTATACAGTTGATAATAGAAACTATATATTGCACGAAGAAAGCCATTTCGTTCAACAAAACGGCCTGTGGTATTACGTGGATGGAAAACTACTTTTAAATGATAAGCTAACGACCGCGCGAAATGATAATTGCGTATGCGGCAGCGGAAAAAAATTCAAGAACTGTTGCGCTTCTTTTTAAAATAATGATAAACACCCGGTAATATACTCAGTGAGGAAAGGACTAACAATGGAAACAAAATATGAGGCTGTAAAAGAATAGACAGACTAGAAACTTGTTCTGCATCAAACATAGATCCCAAACTTTCACCTAAAGAAACATAAATAATAGTGAGAGGAATAATACCAATAAAAGTAGAAAGCATAAAAGTAGGCAATTCTACTCCCACTAAAGCGGCCACTATATTAACAACCCAAAAAGGAATAATAGGAATTAATCGTAAAGTAAGAATATAACTAAAAGCGTTATTCTGAAAATTCTTTTCCATTTTCTTAACCCACTTGCCAGCCCTTTTTTCAAACCAATCTGACAAAGAAATCTTTATGGCATAAAACAAAATACTGGAACCTACTGTTTCACTAATCAACACCAGCACTGTGCCCCACGTTGTGCCAAACAGAAAACCTGCGGCCATCGTAAAAATTAAAGCACCTGGAATTGAAATAGCGATAATGGAGGTATATATAATTAAATAACTGATGATTGCTAAAAGATAATTTTCATGAGTCCACTTTACTAAAAGATGCCTATGGTTTTTTATATTCTCTATCGTCACGTATTTATAAAGTTGAAAATAGAAAAATAAAAAAAATCCTAACATTAATATCGCTAAAGGGAACCAACGTAATACGTTGGATTTCGCTTTTCTTATCACTGACATTACTCTCTCACTACACCTTATATTTTAAAAGGTGATTTTTAAAATACGATTATAATGAATCCACATTAAAGCGAAAATCATTCCCACCTTTATCCTTCACATGATACATAGCTTTATCAGCTACATTAATTAAGGACTCAGAATCTTCTCCATCAAGAGGAAAAACACTAATGCCTATACTGGCACTCACACGAATATCTAGATCATTAATATATACAGGCGTAGCTAACGCTTGGCAAATTCTAATCGCCAGCTTTGAAACATCTTTTGGATATTGCATATTTTCCACTATGACTGCAAACTCATCTCCGCCTAAACGAAAAATGGAATCAGTGTTTCGAAAAACGTCTTCTAATCTGTCAACCAACACTAAGAGCAATCTATCACCTATATGATGCCCATGAGTATCATTTATTGTCTTGAAATTATCTAAATCAATATAAAATAATGAAAATAAAGTTTTACTCTTTTTTGCACGATCAATAGACTGCGATAAATTTGTAACAAATAAATTTCGATTTCCTACATTAGTCAATGGATCATGAGTTGCAGCTTGTTCTAACTTTTGATTAATTAATTCTAATTCAAACTTGGCTTTAGAGAGATGTTCTAATAAAGAATGATTTTCATACTGTAAACTAAACGATTGATAAAGCATTTTATTTGTTCTTATAGAAATCACGATTAAATAAATTAAATAAAAGCTAGTCGCCAATACAAATTCTAAAGAGATATTCTTTTGAAAAAAATACATATTAAAAATTAAAGGTAAAAGACAACAACATAAAAACCCTAAGGAAGCAGGCAAAACGGATGCTAAATAAGGAACAGAACCAGCGCAAACTCCGCCTAACATCAAAATGACAAGTGTTTGCTGAATGCCAAATTGAGTGGGTAAAAAAATAGCTGCCAATATTCCCCACATGATGCCAGCAAACAAAGTACACGTAATAAATATATTGCGCCACATTGCACTATTTTGCTTAGTCAATGTGATTTTTTCAAAAATAAGAACGAATACGACTCGCACTAGAGTCACTAAGACAAAAGCACATGACCATATCCATAAATGCTCAGCAGGAAAGGAATTGCTCAATTCATAGACTAATAGTGCGGCTATCGCTAATGCAGCAATTAAACTATATTTATTTTGCTTAAATGCAAGAGTAATCATAGATTGATTAATCTTAATTTCGGCATCCGCACTAGGTGCTGTATTCGTTTTATTTGTTCTTTTTAATTCTGAATTCAAATTATCAGACATAAGACCACTTTTAAGTTGGGCGATATGCTATTTTAACATACTTGTATTGAATTACATATTTCCAGATAATCCTAAATACCACACAAATGAATAGGAATACTATGTATAGCATAGGGTTAATGAGCGGCACCTCCATGGACGGCATAGACGCCGCACTGTTAGACACGGATGGAATATCAGCAATCACTGAGTTGGCTAACATCTCAATTTCTTACAGTATGGAATTTAAAATCCTCCTTAAAGCACTCGAAATGACTGTGAAAGCTCATGTTGGTCATTTAAATTTAACAAAACAAAATTTTCCCAAAATATTAAATTCATACTTAACAAACGAATTAAACATTTCTGATAAAAATATAAAAGAAACATTACAACGATTATCGCAATACCTTTACAAAAATAATCATACTTCGATAACAGCAGATGATGTCATCGCTCATTCCACACAACTGCATGCAAAAGCTGTACTAAGCTTACTGAAAAAAACCAATTTATCTGCGAATAACATTGATGTGATAGGCTATCATGGACAAACACTTTTCCATTCACCTGCTCATAAAATTTCATTACAAATAGGATTGGGAGACCAATTAGCCGATCAACTAGGCATAACAGTTGTGAATGACTTTCGATCTAATGATATCAATCACGGTGGACAAGGCGCTCCCTTTGCACCGCTCTATCATCAAGCTCTTGCAATACGAGACCATAAAATACCGTTGGTTGTAGTGAATTGCGGCGGTATTGCGAATGTCAGTATCATCTGTGGGAAAGACGAGCAGCAGTTATTTGGATTTGATACAGGTCCTGGCAATGGATTAATTGATAGGTACATAAAACAAAAAACGCATGGCCAAGAACATATGGATAAAAATGGAAAATATGGCTTGCAAGGAAATGTAGACATGAATATGTTCGCATTACTTTATCAGCGCTCTATACAACTCCATGGAAAAAACTTTTTTGACATCCCTCCACCGAAATCGTTAGACATAGGTGACATGCAATTACCCGAAGAAATCAATGAGCTTGAATTTCGCGATGCCTGCGCAACCTTAGAAGCTTTTACCGCAGATACCATTGTACGCAGCATAGATTACTTTCCAATACAGCCATTGCATTGGATATTAGCTGGCGGCGGTTGGCACAATCCTGTTATTTATAGTGAGCTAGTGAATAGATTAAAATTACGGCTTGGATCCTCAGTGCTTGTTGAAACTGCAACTGAAGCAGGATGGAATAATGCAGCAATGGAAGCACAAATTTTTGCATATCTTGCAGTAAGATCTTTAAAAGGGTTACCCATCAGTTACCCATCCACCACTCTAGTCCCTTATCCTTTATCAGGCGGACATATACATAAACCTAGTGTAGGAATAAAAACATGCGCGGATTAGTTTGGTTTAGAGAGGACTTAAGGACACATGATAATACTGCACTGTATCATGCAGCTAAACAATGTGATGAAGGCATAGCGGCACTTTATATCATTGATGAAAATATGTGGATAGCACATGATACCGCAGCATGTAAAATTGAATTCATTTTGCGTGGATTAAAGCTATTGCAAAGTGATTTAGATAAGTTGAACATCACTTTATATGTACTCAGTGTAAAGAGCACTGCATCTATCCCTCAAGAAATACATAAACTCATTTCTATTATTCAAGCTGATGCATTATTTTTTAATCGTCAGTATGAAATCAATGAATCACGTCGAGATCAATCTGTTGAAAAACATTTATCACAATATGATATTTCAACTTATGCTTATCATGATCAAATTATTTTACCGCCCGGCAGTGTGAAGACTTTACAGAATACAAACTACAGCGTGTTCACACCGTATAAACGTGCTTGGCATACTGTATTTTCGCAATCAGATATTAAAATCTTACCGCCGCCTCGCATTCAGGATAAATTAAATTTAACTAATGAATCAAAAGTTCCAGATACTTTATTAAAATTCAAATCAGACATAGATCCAACATTATGGCCTGCAGGTCAACTTCATGCAAAAAAAGTTTTACAGAAATTTATTTCAGATAAATTATTTCACTATGACAAAGACAGAGATTTTCCTTCTATTGAAGGGACCAGCAAATTATCTCCGTATCTTTGCACAGGCATGATTTCAGCAAGATATTGTTTTCTTAAAGCATTAGAAAGCAATCATAATGAACTAGACACTGGCAATAAAGGTGCTACAACGTGGATGGGGGAACTCATTTGGCGCGATTTTTATAAACATATTCTTTTCAATGAACCTCGCGTCTCTATGCATCAAGCTTATAAAACAGAAACAGATAACATAAATTGGAATCATGATGAGACTTTATTTTCAGCTTGGAAATCAGGACAAACAGGTTACCCGATGATAGATGCTGCTATGCGGCAACTCAATACCACAGGATGGATGCATAATCGTTTACGCATGGTCGTTGCAATGTTTTTCACAAAAAATTTATTTTTAGATTGGCGCTTAGGCGAAAAATATTTTATGTCGCGTTTAATTGATGGTGATCTTGCCGCTAACAATGGAGGATGGCAATGGAGCGCATCAACAGGAACAGACTCTGCACCTTACTTCAGAATTTTCAATCCCATCAGACAAAGCGAACGATTTGATCCCGATGGTGAGTTTATTATTCAATATTGTCCCGAATTGAAAATGCTCACTAAAAAAAATATTCATGACCCTAGTCGTCATGGTGAAATAAAAATGAATTACCCCAAACCCATTATTGAATTAAATAAAAATCGTGACAAAGTACTCACAGCTTTTAAAACATGTAACATTCGAAAATTGTAGGTTGGGTTGATTTGGGGGTTGTGGTAGTAACCGCCCCCATTTTTTTTTTTTTGTTTTTAAAAAAAAAAAAAAAAATTTTTTGGTTTTTTTCTAAAAAACCCCACTCAACCCAACCTACAATTTTCGAATGTTACATGTTTTAAAAGCTGT
>JARLJN010000064.1 GCA_031291255.1 Gammaproteobacteria bacterium | reverse complement strand
TTACAAGTGAAAATGCTTTGGTAAAATTAATTTATTGTGCTTGTCAGAAAATTATAGAAAAATGGAACCAACCCATGCACAATTGGGCGCTGATAATTTCTCAACTACAAATTTATTTTGATGGGCGTTTAAATTTGGAGCGGAGATAATTTATGCTGACACAGTTAGATGAACACTCTCCAAAAATCAGTGTGCCTTGTAATTTTTATTCACACATAAGCTAGTGTTATCTGCATTTTCTTGATGCAGATCTTGAGATCTTCGTGCAAACATATGAAAAAAATTTAAAGCAGTTGTTTTATTATCATAATTACAAATTAGCGCTTTAAGAGGCAATGAGTGACCATTAGAGGCATAAAATTCAGTATGAAATTTACGCTTCTTAAATTCGGCCAATTTATCTGCAAGCTCTTCAGGGTTATTGCATTTTTCTCTAATTTCTAATTTTTTTTGTTTTCGTAAAGCTTTTAAGGCTGCATGAAGAGAAACCTCATGAAAGATTACAGGGTCATCGATATGACAATTTTTTTCTCTAAATCTTAATTCTTTTGGAGAACGTACCACGATATATTCTTTATAACTCTCGGGTATAGACTTAAAAGCTTCAGCAGCATCTATTTGCCAATTGGTTATATTAAATTTAAAGTGAACCATAAAACGAATGTAACTATTTTTAACTCTTTCAAGCCAATTACTTGGATAAGGATTCATTTTATAACTAGCAAAAAAATCTGCTAGTGATGATAATGAACGACTATTAAAGAGTTTTATTTTGTAACCTCTATCATGAAAATGTTTTGTGACAAGTGTTGCGATGGCTCCGCCAAGAGAGTGACCAGCAAGAATAATATTTTGATCGATTACTTCATCATCTAATAATCGTTGCACCTGAGCAATACCATCAACAATAAGATCATCTTTCGAATAAAGCTTACCACTACTGGTATGTATACCACGATAATTGAAGCCAATCACAGTACATTTTAAAGCAAGGCAATCTTCTTTCATATCCTGAAAAATATCATGATAACTCATTCCTATGCCGACAAAATTAATAATATGCAATTGTCGATTTTTTGGATTAACAGCATTTTTTGCAGAAATAGTTAATGTATCTAACTTTGCATTATCATGAGTAATAACAAAAGATCTATCAAAAATAATATTAAGTAAATTATTATTCTCAGGTATTGAAGCCTCACTGAAGTTTTCTGATTGAGAAAGCATAATCTTTTGTCCGAAACTCATTCCATAAACATTACGAACAATTGCTTTAGTTAAATCCCAAAAAATGATAGGTGGAAAAAACACACGCACCAAAACCGCACGCGTCATATCCCCTTGTAGATGCGTTGGTTTTGGTGCGAAATACGTTGGCATTTAGCGATTACCTAAAGACACTAAACTGCGAGCTACGTGCTCATCATCCATCTGCATCAAACGATTTAAGATTTCTCTAGCATCATTATTTAATTGCAGAGTATAAGAATTATAATGATCACCACCATTATAAGAAACAAAGATAGGTTCACCTGATCTTTGTGCATCTTCTTTATTTCTCACGTTACCCTCAGGATCGATGATAATAATAGGTCTATTTAACAAATTCATTAAGCCGACAATTTCAACGTGATCCGCCCACTCACCGGATCTTATTCCTTTTACATAAGAATCAAAATCTTTACCACTTGCTGCTATGACTGCTCTATACAAATCTGGTGTTGCTGTTATTCGATCTGCAAGTTCACTTCTTAATGTTTGTTGATCTTTTCCAAGATAAACAGCAACTGCGTGATAAAGACAGCTTCCATCTCCTGGCATAGGTACAAAAGTAAGACCATTAATCATTACTTCAGCCTTAACAGAAGATGAACTTGAAGCTGCAACAGAACTAGAACCAAAGAATGAATTTTTATTGCTGCTGCTACTACTGCTGCTAGTGATACTTGCAGTTGGCATTGGTGAAACAGCATTCAAACTAAAATTACATTGATAATTAGCAATACTATTCTGTAACACAGTTTGAATAATTGTGGCTATATTGCCAGCTTGTTTTTTATATTGACTAGATGAAAGCAAATATTTTGCTTGCGTTTCTGTGAGCCAGATTCCTCTACGAAAAAATAATTCAGCAATATGACTTTTTGAAGTAACAATTGCAGACATAAGAGGTGTTTCTTGAGCTTGATTGAGAACACTAGGGTTAGCTCTGTGATCAAGCAACCAATTTACAATGTGTGCAAAACCCAGTTCTGATGCAGTATGCAAAGCAGTTGATTCTTGATTATCACCACCTGTCATCGCATTAATAAGCTGAGGAATAATTTTTTCAGGCAACGATTGTAAAACATCAAGATAACCGTGAAAACTCGCAGTATGTAATAGTGTTCTTGTGTAATCACCTGTCTGAGCTAAATCTATTTTATCAGATGTTAAATATAATCTGAGCACGTCTATATTATGTAAACGCAAAGCTAAATGAACCGCATCATAACCATAAGCATTTTTGATGCGTAAATCAGCTCCTGCATCTAATAAAACTTGAGCTATTTTAGCATCACCACGTTGAGCAATAAGATGTGCAGCAGTATTTTTTTCATCATCTAATACCTGATCTACTGAAATATTTTTTGAAAAATGGCTTTTCTTAAGCAGAGCCTTTACTGAATCCGCCGTACCAAATAAACAACTACCATATAATGATTCCGAAACAGCTTTATTAAATCGTGCGTGAGCTGCGCGAAGTTCCAGACCTTCATTTTCTTGTATTTGCATAAAAGGTATAGCAGAGTTCGATCTCAAATTCTTCAAAAATTCTAATTGTTGGACATAGTAATCAAGTTGTTTTTTTAAATCTGAAATTGATATTTTTAAATCAGTTACTTCTGTGAAAATATAATTCTGAAAAAATTTCATTTCGTCCGGTAATTGATGGGTGCAAAAATGTTGCAAATAACTCTCACGCAGTTCGGGTGTTAATTTAGTAACTTGACCGTCAATTAAAACATAAGATCTCTCTTTGTTATTAAGCTGATCCTCATAACTTTCAATGTAAGCTAAATATAAATCAAGAAAACGTTTTTTATACTTCTTATTCGTCAAAACCCAATCAGGTTTTATTTCTAGCAATAATTCTCCCAAAAATTCAAGAAGAAGAACAACAGCATCAGCTTTACGACCTATTTTTTGAGCTTCCTCAGTTATAAAATTGGTAACGTTGCTGATCTCAACATCTTGTTTAGTACAGGCTATTTGCAAGCGCTCCCTAGCTGCAGTTGCATGGTTGCGAAATTCTGGTGTGATTTGAAATTCATACATAATATTATCTCCGACTAATTTTTAATGTGTTAGTTTGTAAAAATAATTAAAAAACGGGTTGATCGCTACGCATTATTAACAAAGTGCGCAGCGACCCTTTCATCGATTTTTACCTAAAATAGTTTTCTCTAATTTGAGCCTGGCGCGATTGCAATGCTGTATTTGTTAATTCCTCTAACATTCTCAACAAAGCTCCGAATCTTCTTTGATCTGACTCACAAAGTTTATTGAGATTATCTGGCTGTAACATCAATGCAATTACTGTTTGCACATGTAGCAAATAATCGACAGATGCAGCACGTGGCGGATGATCTAATATATTTGTCAACTCTTTTAAGTAAGGGTGTGAATATGATCTGAAAAAGCCACTGCTACTAGCAGTGCTATTTAATCTTATAAAATCGCTCCAACACTCTAATAAATTAGCTATATCTATAGGTAATTCTTGAGCAACAGCTACTTGATTTAATTGTGGCTGCTGTTGATTATTATCTTGTTGACGCTCTAGATGTTTACGAAAATTTTCACCACATATCTGTTTTATTTTCTCAATCATCTCAACTGGCAAATCGCTATTATTATTAAGCTCTACGCTAACAATGCTAGGATTCGTCTTAACTAAACATAATAAATCCATACCACCACCAACACCTATCTGATTGCCGCCTAATTTTAAATTAAGCAGTGGATACTTACGTTCAAGAAGATTGACCATAAGTGTACTAATTCCAGCATCGCCAAGATTGTTATATCCCAAATCTATATGTGTGATAGTCGTGTTTTCTGCTAATGCTGGCGCTAAATGTGACATACCTTCATGAGTAATCTGATTTTCATTTAATGTAAGATCAGTGATACTTAACTCAGATAAAACATCAGCTATATACTCAGCACCTTTGTCTTGCAATTTATTATTCCAGAGATTAACTGACTTAATACGCGATAATTTTAATAATCCTAAAAATAATGTTTTTGCGCCTTCAGCACCAATTGAATTATTCTGTAGTTCAACACTATCAAAAGATTCATTTCTTTTTAGCATCTCTATAACCATAGCCATATCATTTCCAGAAAGCTTTTGTTTATGCATAAACAAAGTTGTAGAAATAGGTGGTTGTGACCGCGATACACTACTAGGAACGGAAACACTAGAACTTGACGCACTAGAACTAGCTGCGACAGAGCTCGCACTACGTGCATTCATAGCACCTAAATGTGCAGGATGAATCGATGCAATGTTAGCAGCTAATTGATATGTTCTGTTGTAAACAGCAATCGCTTCTTCAGCTTTGGTTTTTATATTTTTTGTTTTATTTTCTAAGTTAATAATTTTTAGTTTTTCCCTTGCTTTTTGCCACTTTAACTCCAGGTCTAAGCTCTCCATTGCTTTTTTTAAACGCTGAATTTCTGACATATTTTTTTTCTTCTCTTCATCTGATTCATTTTCTAAATGATTAATAAGAGACTGCCGCATTAACAACTCACCTTCTAATACCTGAGTTCGTTGCTGCATTTCGGCCTGCATTTCGTTCATTTTCCCTGTGTTAGATTCTAATTCTTGAATTTGTATCTGCCCGGCATATTGTTGTGACACTAACTCATTGTCTAGCTCTTTCATTTCTTGCTGTAGCCGCTGTATTTCAGCTTTATTTTTTTTCTTTTCTGTATCTGATTCATTTTTTAAATGATGAATATGCGATTGTCGCATTGACAGCTCTTCTTCTAATCTATGAGTTCGTTGACGCATTTGAGTCTGTATATCGTTAATTTGTTTTGTTTTAGATTCTAATTCCTGAATTTGCATCTGGCCGGAATATTGTTGTGTCACTAACTCATTATCTAGCTCTTGCAATTCTTTCTGTAAACGCTGAATTTCTGCCTTATTTCTTTGCTTCTCTTCATCTGATTCATTTGCTAAAACTAACTGATCAATAAGCAACTGACGCCCTTCCAACTCTTCTTGTAAAGCCTGAGTCTGTTCTTGAATTTGTACCTGACTTTGCTCATACGCTTGTATTTGTGCTTGAAGTTCAGCTATTTCTTCTAGCCTAGCTTCTTCCAACTCTATACGTTCATTAATATAA
The DNA here is from genome assembly GCA_031291255.1 of Gammaproteobacteria bacterium. Classification (GTDB taxonomy): domain Bacteria; phylum Pseudomonadota; class Gammaproteobacteria; order DSM-16500; family DSM-16500; genus UBA5158. The sequence continues at coordinate 16,360 of JARLJN010000064.1, read as the reverse complement.
TCTTCTACTTCAGTTTGAATTTCACCTTGAGTAGGTTCAGGTCCAAAATTGTTTAAATTAAAAGGAACACTGCCAATTCGAAAATGATATACATGACCATTTTCACGAAAACGATATTCATGAAAAGGTGTCATTTCCAGATACAATTCTCGTAAAGCAATAATTTCTTTTCTTGCAGCTTCATCATTGACTTCGTTAGCCAGTCTATCTTCTAACTGTTTCATTGTTGCGATATTGCGAGGATTATAATTCGGAAGTATTTCAAGCCGTTGATACACATCTGCTGGTACAGCACGGTGATTGGTGATTGCCGCTTCAAATCTCCGCCAATCACTTCTAATATCCGCAGATCCTGGAACATTAAGAGCTGCATTCACATTCTCCATTACCGCAGGACTATTTCTTAACAAGTTCACAGCTGTCTCTCGTGTCATCGCCACGGGCGCTATAATGTTAGTTAGCTGACTCATTAAACCCCGCTCTAAAATTGAATCTACGTATAACTTGAGTGCTCCACGAATGGTTTGACGCTGAGTGGTATTAAGTGCCATTGAAATATCTCCTAAATGTAATCGATTAAGTGTTTAATATTTGATCGTTATTGTTTATGAACTTAAAGTGACAAAGTGGACAGAATTATACCAGAAAAAACGATGGGTGTGTTGCATATTTAAACAGATAAGCAATATTAATACAAATAAATTTACTGTGATTAGGTGTGAAAAATACCCAAGGGCTAGCCTATGCGGCTATAGCCCTTGGTCATAAACTTTTGAAAAGCATTAACCTAATCTATTGCCAGATTCTTGACGTATTTGGGGTTGATCGTTAGCAGCCTGTTGTCCATTTTGGCTAGCCGAGAAGACGCTATTATTGTGCAATGCTGAATGAGGGCTAGGAAATTCAACCTTACGACCTGGCGCAGCACTTACTTGTGTAGATGCACCTTGTTGCATACCATTTTGTTCTAAAACAGGTGGAACTACACAAACTGGTGCTTCATCTTCAGCAGAAGAAAAACATTTTTTTCGTATGTATTTTGCAACGGGTTTCACGATGCAATTCCAAAGAAATGAAAGTCCTGCTGCAACAACTGGAGTGGCTGCCGCAATAGCCACCGCACCAAGTCCTGCAACAAAAGGTATTGCTGCTAAACCACCGCTGAAAAACAACGCTGTAGCTCCTACTGCCCCTATTATAAGCCACTTAGCGATTCCCCAAGCAATGGGATATTTTTTGAAAGTATTATTTTCCTTAATAGAACTATTTTTTTGCTCATTCGAAAATTTTTCTAACGTTTCAGAAAATTTGACTACACTGTTTTTCGGAACATAAAAAACTAAGCCTTCTTTTTCATCGAACCTATCTTCATCTCTTTTAATTTTCATTTCAATTTCAGGATAATGCTCTAACGATTTTTTTAAATAGCTAATGAGCTCTGCATTTTCATTTTTAATAATGAATGCAAATCCTCGTTCATTTAACGCATTTGAAGTTGAACAAACATGCATGCCATGTTTCTCCAATAATACGTTAAGATTATCGTTCAGCATTTTGTGAGGTAAATTTTCATGTGCACAACCCAAAATAGGTTTATATTTTTTTAACTCATATTGTTGTTTCTCATTAAAGTCATCTAAAGACACTGAAGAAAATCGTGGCGCATCATCCATTACGATAGGGTCAATTACGCGAATTGATTCTGGCTGGTGACATTGGCCATCAGCTCCTTTATAAAAAAAGCCATCTACAAAATCGCAACCCTGAATCCCACTATCAACAAACTTTGGTGCCACTACATTATTCACAAGTAGTGCACCCTCTTGTAAACCACAAGGCGCGTAACGACTATTAAAGTCACCCGCAACAACAACATCACCTTCATGCGAGTTAAGCAGAAAGTTTATATAATCTTCTGTCTTTTGAGGAAAATTTCGGTGTGGCAAGTGTACATTGTTGATGGCGACCTGAAACGAAGGATCATCTTTGAACGTTAATAACAGTTCCTGAGTATTTGTTTTGTATTCTTTATAAATATCACGAGAACCTGAAGATTGATCTTCTTTATTAACTGCCGGCTTTATTTCTATCGAAATTTTATTAACATTGTAAATAACGACTCTACCACGCTCATCCATTTTATATTCATAATGTCTCCCTAACGCATCAAGGAAGTCTTTTCTATCAGCTTGATCCTTCTCTGAATCTGTGCAACCTGGGAAATAGGCTTCTTGAAGCAAAATTAAATCAGGATTATAAGATGATGTCATAAGTGAAATAGCAGTTAGCGTGTTCATCTCTCTGATTCTTATGACTTCATCAGATTCTATAGCGTTAAAACCGCTAGTATTAGGTTTTAATACATTCCATGTTATCACTCTTAACATTTTATCTTGCACCGGTATCTCTGCAAGCATAGGTAAATGATCAGAAAGATAACTCAATAGCCTCTCATCATGTGTATCATCAACTAAACGTAAATTGTCTGTCGCTTCAGTCACAGTTGGAAAACATTTATGATATCGAATTTCATTGCGCTGCTGCATCTGAATAACCTCTTTGTAAAAAATTAAATGTGTTAATAATTAAATAAAATAATTTCAATTTCATGGCTGCATCCTACTTCCAACATTTTTATCAATCCTAGGTGTGCTTTGTGGGCTTGTTGAAAGCAAATCACTCACAGGTTCATTTGCTTGCATCAAACGATTTAGAATTTCTCTACCATCTTTATTTGATTTCAGAGTGAAGCTATCATAATGATCTACATCATTATAATAAACAAAAATAGGCTTTTCTGATTTTAGTCTTTCTATATCATCTTTATTTCTAATCTTTCCACCTGGTTCTATAATAACAATAGGCCTATTTAATAAAGTCATTAACATGACAATTTCTAAATGATCCGCCCATTCTTTCGTTCTTATTCCCTGTATGTAAGATTTAAAATCTTTACCGCTAGCTTCTATAACATCTTTATATTTATCTGGTGTTGTTTCTAAGAGATCCGCAAGCTCTGTTCTTAATGTTTGTTGATCCTTTTCAAGATAAACAGCGACAGCATGATAAAGACAATGTCCATCTCCTAGCATGCGTTCAAAATCAAGGCCATCTATCTGTGGAATATCTTGTTTTGCAATTTCATTATAGCCACCATTAGCAGATGATGAACTAGAAGACGAAGAGCCAAAAAATGTATTTCTTGATTCGTTGAAAGTGATAGACAAGATATCTTTTTGTTGTAACTTTGTAATGGAAGTATTCGCATTGCTATCTAATGCGACTGATGAATGTTGTTCGTCATTATTTATGGAAACATCTTTTGATAATTTTGCATCTTTAATAATATCATCAATTGATTGAAACAAACTAGCTTCCCAATGATTACTTATGATTACTCCGATTTGATATTTTAATTTTCCGTTTTTTTCTCGCCAAATTGGTAATAGCGCATCGATAACATCACGCGAATTCGATTGACTAAATTTATTTAATGATTTGAAAAGTAATACCCTTACATGACCATCCGTTACAATTTTAAATTCATCAATCAACGAATTAGTAATAATTAGAGGATTAATCAGGCCAAGTTCATACAGTGTATCTAAAATTATTTTTTTCATCTCGAGCCAATCAGCGGATTCAATTTTAATCAAGACACCCAGCAGTGCATCCACAATAGCCTGGTGATTCGTCTGATTAGCCTCATAAGCTAGCTTTTCAATAATTTGTGCTCTTTGAGCGTTATTTTCAGCAATCGTTAACTTTGCAAGTAATTCATCCACACTGGATTTGGAATGAAATTCAAACGAAGCTCCTTCGAGCTGATCTATTAGATTAATAATCTTTTCTTTTGTATAGTAATTACATATATTTTTTAATTGTTCCTTCAAAGCATTAATCACAGGAAGTGGATGCGAGCGTCCAATTTTATCTAAAAATATAAAAATTTCCGTTTTCGCAGAATCACTATTAGTATCTTTTAACTGATAAACCAAAGCATCTACAACAAGTAGATAATCAAGTTGACCAAATATCTTTAGTTTTTTATAAATTGCCTGCCATTTTAAATTAAGAATATAATTTATCCTAGAATGATGATAATATGATGTATGTGGTTCACAATTATGTAATGTTAGCATCTCATTAATTTTTATTTTAATTGGACTATGACTTCTCCAACGATACCCTTTATATCTATCCATATCATTATATGATAATACTTCAAAATTTTCTTTATCTACATCAACATCATCATTAATTTTCAATTGAGTATCAAACGTGGTATTAATAGCAGCTGATATCAATAATTCTAAGTTTACAATTATTATACTAATTGATTTTATTATCTCTGTAGGATTTTTTATTTTTATTGATTTAAATATATCCGTAGAATTGATTAGTTCTAGCTCTTGCTCAATACTAGATTCAAATTCTCTTTTTAGTAAAAGTGCATCTCTAATTTTCTGAATCACTCTATGTTTGTCTTTATAAGATAATGCATTTAAATCAATAAATTTCTTTTTAAACTTAATAAAAAGATTAGTTGTAAATACATCCGCTACCAACATCAACCAAGGATATGTTTCTAATACATCAGAATTAGCAATCTTTTGACAGCCACTTAGTTGTGCGAATGTGAGTGTAGTAAATTCATTTGCTATTTTCTCAATACCTGAATTGCTAATTTTAGGGCAATCTATCAATTGTAATAATTTAAGTTCTGCACTTGCAGTAGTAATATTTTTTAATTGAGCACAATTATGAAGAATTAAACTTTGCAATTTCGGTGTTTCAAACAAAATTGAAGTCAGGCTAGGAGCATCCTTAATTGTCAACATACGTAATTGAGTAAGCTTAGTCGCGCTACTATGTGAAAGAATGTACTTAGATTCTATGTGTGCTTGTGTATATCCTGATAAACTCAACTTTTGTAACTGTGGACAGTATTGCTCTAAATTATTAAATGTTTTACGTGTCAATTTATCGCAATGAGTAATTTCTAAGGTATGCAAATCAGGTGATTGTTTCAGAAATATTTTTAACTGATCATCATCTAGTACAAGACAGCCACTCAAATAAAGTTCGCGATAACTACCATTTTGTATAATTTGTAAAATTTCTTTGTGTAATTTTATAGTGTGATCGTAAGCAAGTAAGTGTTTTAATTTAGAAAAATCTATACGCTTAACCACCTGCTCTTTGATGTAATCAGCGTTCACACCTAGGGCTAGGAATGACCTACCATCAACCTTCATTACATCTAACGCTACTTGATCAATACGCTGAAATAACTGATAAGTGTATTCCAACTCTTTCAATGCCCTGTATGGATCATAAATCTCACCTAACAAAATAGCCTGTTTCAAATCTTTTTTTCCAGTGGGAATCGTAATTGAAGTTATCATGCGATCATGAGCACGCCCCACTGTTTGAAGGCAAACTATGCGCTGTTCAACAGGTGAAACTGATTGCTCTTCAATGACTAAATAATCTGTGGGTAATGAATTAAAACGTTTATCTGTAGTCAAGTCAGATTTATTAAAACTTGCTTCATAAAAGCTCGCAAAATAAGGTTCTATCCTGCTAATCAATTCAAGATGAGTAGTTGGGCAATCAGATAATAAAGCTGCGCGTATTCTTAACCATTTTTGGTAAAGCGTTTTGAGCGTACCGGGTTCTAAGGCGGCTACAATGTGACTATCATCCCCAGAGGAGGCTGACCATTGCGCAACCTCTGATGATTTAAATAAACAAGATTGTTTCACTTCAAGCACACCAGTCGTAAATACTTGTTTATTATATTCGCCTTGTTCTTTTAGCCACTCGGTTAATACTAACTTAGGATTTAAACTACAAAATTCTTTAATTGCATCTGCATCTAGCATTAGTTTCATTTGCGGCATACAGAACACAATACTTTTGCTATTTACTTTTATTTCAGTTCTTAATAATTTATCACGGCGTTTCAGCAATGGATCAGCAAAAGCGCGATCACTATCGAAACTCGACAAATAACCTTGCTTATCAACAAAGCTCACATTATCGAATTTATCATCTTCATAACTTAACAATAATGTTTCAATAACTTTTAGTGTAAAAGCTTTTGCATTCACTTTGTTTTCTGCAATCGCAAGAGTTTCTCTATTTTGTAAAGTCTTACCAAGATTTTGACTTAACAGTACTGGATAAGTGTGATCACTGCCTACAGGTCGCATACGAGCAATAGTCGTCAATGGACCATTACCACTAATCCTCCAAGCTAGCGATTGAGCAAGCAATTGTCTGCCAGGCATTTCAGGATAAACTTTTAAAAACGCATGATCGTTTAATGGGATGACTATACGTCTGCCGTCTTTTATTTTTCTGGCCTTCTCTTGAATCTTACCCTTATCATCTATCCAATTTTCTTCTAGCCATTTTGTTTGAAATTCTTTTTTTAATAATCTAACAATAGGCTGACCTTCTTGTGTTATCCATTCCAAACAAATTTGACCTTTTTCATCTACCAAGTTTACAGGCAGTGGGTCTGTTATTTTTTCCATTAAAATGGATTGCCATTCAGCCTCAGCATTCAATTGAGCAACACGTTGACCATCTTCTTTAAAATTACGGCTTAATTGATCTAGCAGATCAGGCCGTAATTCAAAACGACGGAAATGTTTAAGAAAAAGAAATTGTTCTTTCGCTGATAATTCGTGATAGTAAGCTATAATTTCATCAGATGTATGCTGAGGATAAGCTAATGCATATGCTTTACCTTGCATTAAGAGTGACACATCAACTTGCAACAAACGATTCAAGATTTTTCTTGCATTTCTATTGGGTTGCAGAAAAAAGATATCAAAATGATTTTTATTTTTAGCTTGAATTGTACTTTTATGAAAAACAAATATAGGTACGCCTTTCCTATTTGCATCTTCTCCATTTACTACTTGTTCATTTGGGCTAATGATAATAATAGGTCTTTTTAATAAATTCATGAGTTCTACAATTTCTACACTCTGAGCCCATGCACTCGTCCTAATATATTCTGCGTAATCATTAACATTTTTTCCACTCGCAGCTATCGCATCCTGATACATATTCGGTTGTGCTATCATGTCATTAGCAATTTCATTACGTAATGCTTCTTGATCTTCATTAAGATAAAAAGATACTGCTTGAAAAAGAGAATCCTCATTTTCTGGCATATGATGATAAGTGAGACCATCAATCTGGTATAACAAATCGGGGGCGGCTATGTATTCTTGTTTTCTTAAATAATTAATGTAATCCATATCCTTAATTGCAAAAATAGGATCAAAATTTTGTAAAACTTGGCCGTCAATTTTTTCTGTTGCAAGCCAACTTAGCAAAGGCATGACTAAACGTGCGCGTATGTTTTCTAGTGTTGCAGATCCTTGATCTGAGATTTCAACTAATGCACCAGGTCGCATGTGACGCTCCCAGCGCTGTGTTTGTATGTATTCGTATCCCTCATTATAAGCTTGCACAAATCCCTTGCTCAAATGCGCTTTGCTAGCAAGCCAAGTGGCAATTTTTACGGGATGAATTTCAGGACAATCGTGGTAGAGCCCTAACAGTAACATAGGGTAGGCTAATAAATTACGGTATGTATATTTGAGGTCTAGTATGTCACGTTGAATATTACTACCTTTATGGATTAAACGTGCATAAGCCAATGTAAGTGCAGCGCGGTAAGGTTTTTCGGTAAGTGAATCTTGCCCTGCTAATAATTTTTGTAACTCTTGCTTATAATTCTGGAATAAATCTATATTCTCATCACTACGATAACCTGGCGCAGCTAAAAAACGACAAAAAGTTGAATGTGCCTCATTATCAAATCGATTATACCAACCTTCTTTTTTTCTAGAGTCTAATTGCAAGTCCTCATGTAATTTTTCTATTAAATATGATGAAGTACCAATAATTATTTTATCGAAATTAGATGAAAATCCATCAAAGTGGAAACCTTTATTAGACTCGTCACCTTCCCCCAGGCCTTGCTCTAAGTAACCCGCGATATCAAATAAAACTTTAAAATAAAGTTGCTGATTCGCTTTGAGAGGTGCTTCAAGCAAGATACCAAATTCGGCATCTGACCGTGGCAACGCATCATTACTAGAGAGTGAGCCAAATATCAGTAGTTGATATGCAACAGGTGGCGGTCCTATATGCTTTTCTGCTGTTTCAAATATACCACCCAGATATTTCTGTAAGCGTTGATTGAATTCTTCTTGATGTGTCCAGAATGAACCTAGCGCTGGCTCTACTTGTCGAATTTTCTGTAATTCGTCACGCAGCTTTAACACCTGGGGTTGTTTTATTAAACTTGAAGCTGAGCCTAGCTGTGCTTGATTAACAACTTCTAATGATTTCTTAACTAATGATAAATCGAAATTTTTAGTGACTTCCCGGGATTTCTGAAGCCAAGATTGAACCATGTGATACAGACTCTCGGCCTGTTCACATGCATTTATAGATAACAAGTCTTTGGCAAAAGCATCTATGCGGTAATAGCACGCCTGAAATTCTTCCAATGTTTTAGCCACATTTATTTGACGTTTAAATAACTCAAATAATGATTCATAACAAAAACGTATTTCAAGTTGAAGATACTGTAGACTTAAACGTTCACGCCAATCATTTAATATGCCACCCGTTTCAGCAAAGTGCCATGCCCAATTAGTTTGCTTCTGGAGAATTAAGTAATCTTCTGCTTTTAATTTAGAATTTTTTAACTGTCTATTAGTATTTTCATAATATAGAGAGGCTTGCCAATGATGATTATTAAGTGTCTCCGCTAAACTCAAAGCAGCTTTATAACAAGACTCAAAATCTTCAACATTGAAGCGGTTTATACATTCGATTACACGCGAAAACAGAATATCTGTAATACCTGCAAGGTGAGGGTTGGCATTAGCACCATATTTGACTGCATCTAATAAAGCGATCGTGTAGAGTCTAGCAGTAGAAAATTTATCACTTTCAATTAATTTCTGGATATCACTTAGATCTTTTTCAACTCTAGCTACAGTGATAGACATATAGACGCTCCGCTATGGCGGAAGCATTTATCCGCACAGAAATATATTTTTATTTGGTATAAATTATGACAGCCAATATAGCATCAAAAAATAGATAGTGCAAATATTATTCATTTAATATGAAAGTGCGCAAATATAGATGTTTTAAATTCCTTAGTAAAAACATAATGTTAAGTTTGAAATTAATAGCATACGCTACTTTTCTGTTTACAAAATATTCATATCTATATAAAATGCCCACATATTTTCTGTGTCTCATTTGAACAAACTAACGAGTATCACTGTCAACAATAATGAATAACGGAGTGGGTATGTCTAATTCCAGAAACGCTGAAAATAATAGAATCGATCGCTTTTTAGAAACTTACAACGATAGACTGGGTTTTAGAACTTGCCACTCAGAAACTATTAGTGATGAAACCACTAATAACAAAAGATGGGAATTTAGATTTTCGATATGGCCTGAGCATTCCAATCTTAAAAAAGCCACTCAAGTAATTGCTGATTTGTTTCGCAATCATCCTGATTTTATCTTTAAAACCTTATCGTTAAAATCTGGTGAGCAACTTGTAACGCTTGAAGAAATCAATTGGGATGGCACAAAGAGCACCATCACCACCGCCACTGACTCAGATCGAGATCAACGTGGAAAAGAATTAACTGTGTATATGACTTTTAATGAACGAACAAATAACTATATTCAAAACGAAAATCAATTGAAAGACATCATTCTGCGTTGTTGGAAAGCTTTGCAAGATGCAAATATTAAAGGTCTAGGTTATTGCGCCACCCCATCAGGTGATTTGAAATTAAATTCTAGCGTTGGCTTAATTACACCTGTTACCTATACAGCACACAAACCATATGAAGTTCGTCACGGAATACTTAATCAACATGTTTCTGAAGCTGATCAAGAAAGCAAAAATGATCCATTAAAAAATTGCATCATCACACTTAATGATTTACAAAAATATGAAATAAAAGATGACTCAACAACGATTCTAAAAAACCGAATTGAATATTTAACTCAACATCAACTAGAAAGTAAAAAATTCATCTTAGCTGAAGTTGCAGACGTGAAAGCAAAAGCTGAAATGGCTCAACCTGATTGGAAATCTTATTTGCCACAGTTAAAGGATATTATAAGCAGAACAGAAAGTTTATTTCCGCAAGATGATGAACAACCCGAACTCAATAAACAAGATGCCACTGCCTTTCAGAATGAGATCAACCCTATTGTTGATAAACTTGCTTTTCTATTACCGCGTCTAGCTAATACTGAACTCGGGTTCATTGACCCTCTTATGCAACTAAAAGATTTAAGAGTATCTAAAAGAATTCGAAAAAACTTTTTTGATGCCATAAAAGCTGCTATACACAGCCTTGAGTATTATGATCCTACCTATGAAATCAATCAAACAATTGAAGAGCTTAATCAATATCCAGATTATTTTATAGATTGTAACTTAGCCCAAATGGTGAATGCATGCCCTGCTGAAATGCAATTAGTTTATAGACACATTGTTTTATTGGAAAAAGAAAAAACTGCTTTAGTGAAAGATATACAATATCAAAAAGAAATTAACATCAACGCTCTCGAATCATTTAACAAAAATATTCATTCGTTAGAAGAAAGCGGCAAGGTAACAGTCGATGTTGTTAATAAATATAAAACACTTTCATCAACAATTATCAATGCTAGAGTAGATGCAACTGCTGCACCCTACTCCACTATCACCGAACATTTTTCAAATGAAATAACCAATCTTATAAAAAATCCAAAACCTACACCAAAGCAAATTGAAAAATCCGCTAAAGAATTAGATAAAAAATTATATGGCAAACCACCTGTGAAACGTACAGTAAAAGCTGCTATATGCGGAGTGATAGGTGCATTAGTTGGATTTGTAGTTGGATTAACAGTAGGCGCTGCAGTGACTACTTGGGGCGGCGGTTTTGGAGCTCTGCCAGGTGCGATATTAGGTGCTGTAAAAGGATTTACTCTGGGTACTGCTATAGGCCTAGGAACAGCAGCATTAAGTGCTGGCATTGGCGGATCACTTGGATTTTTTAGTGCCGTGCGTAACCAGAATAAGTTTAAAGAAGCAAATACAGCTAAAAATGAAACTATCCATTCTGATGTTTTAACATCGGTTAATGCAATAAAAAACATTTAATAGTTTTGTCGCAAATGAATTAATTAACCTTCTATGACCAGCCTAGTGCAAGCAATGAGCTTCATAAGGCTGGCATCATGTAACCCACTGCATGACAACCAACTTACAACACAGGAAAGACTATGCCCGCTCTTCATGAAAGCTATGCCAGCAAATACATAAAGCCAGAATTTCACACGTTATACTCATTCATCCTACATGATGAAGCTGAGAAACTTGTTGCTGAATTAACCCAAAAAAATATTAATGAGCTTATAGGGATTTCAGATTGGAAAGGTGTAACACTATTAGGTGTCGCAATCCTGGGTGGAAAACTCGATATAGTTAAAAAACTATTAGCTATTGAAGGCATAGACATAGAATTAGCATTTGAAGGTACTGGCAGTGCGTTAGGACAAGCTTTGAGTTGGTATCTATCCAGCTACACTAATGACAGTGAAAAAAGCATTTATAAAAGAATTATATTGGAAATTCTGACAAAAAATCCATCTCTAACTCATAACTCAGTCATAAATATTTTACAGAAGGCTCCTAAAGATGATCCTGTAATTATATTAATTGAAAAAATAATTGCTTTTCAACAATGCGATAAAAATAATGTAATTAAAAAAAGTGAGCTAGCTAGCAACATTGGAATTCTGAGCTGGAAATTGGAAGACAAAGATCGAGGTAGGGAATGGTTCAAAATTGCTTCTAATTGCACGTTGGAGATATCAAATTCAGATTCATTTAATGAAATTAATTATCCTCAAAATAAAATTAATTCAAATGCAAATATTTCTGATGAAGACAGTTTAGATGAGTGCAGCTCAGATGAATCTCTCTCAGATGAATATAGTTCAGATGAAGATAGCTCAGATGAACTATCAGCGTATACAAGAGAGCTTACAATCGAAGAAGAAAAAAAATCTATAGAAAACTTAAATGAAGCAATTAAATTAAATCCTAAGAATGTAATCAACTTTATGGACTTAGGTGATATTTATTTCCGTACAAACAAATTCGAAAATGCATTAGTTACTTATAAAAAAGCTATTGAATTAAACCCCAAGAGCCAATTAATTTATATGTGTTTAGCTAGTTTCTACACAAAACTCAATAAATTCGACGATGCTATCGAAACTTATAATAAAATTCTTGAATTAAATTGCGATTTTTCTTTCTCAGCTTATAAAGCTCTAGGCTTTGTCTATAGTATGAAATATCAATTCAAAGATTCCGCTAATGCTTATAAGAAAGCCATTGAATTGGTTCCTGAAGATATTACAAACTATGCTTTTCTCGCTATGTCGCACGAAGAACAAAACAATTTTAAAGATGCTATTGATGCTTATAAAGAAGGCATTGAGAATTGGATTACAAATCCATACATTGAATGTTATGAAAGTATTATTCCCTTAATAGTGAATGGCCTCGCTAGTTCAGAGAAAAAAATGGGCAAATGTATCGATGAAGCTCTCGTGCTAAAAGTACTTTCAAACATAAATGACAATGCTTTAAGAACAACTCTCCACGATGAACTAGAAAAAATTGTAAAAAAACCATTTCTCAAAAACCTTCTACCTCAGGCAGCCAAAAACTACGAACTAATTACAACTCAAAAAGAAAAGAAAGCGCAACAAAAAATATTAATACAACAAGATCAAAAAGTTCAGTCTGAAAATTCACAAGAATTCGGCAAAAATGAAAATCGATATAAGCTTGCAAATAATAATTATTTACCGGCCGTATATGAATTGATGAACTATTATCTTAGCCGTACCGTACAAATTGTAGGTAGTGAGCGACGTAAACTATATTTATGTACGAAAGTCTTATTATTATCAACACATCCAGAAATGACTAAAAAACGTTTTGGTGATATGACTGAAAATAAATTGCAATCTTACATCACTGAAGCAACTGATTATTTAAAATCGCAATCAATAAAACCCGGATTTAAATATGCAAAATTTGCTGAGTGGTGCTTAAATTTAGTTAATGAACAAAAAAGCCAAAATTATATGCTCCTAAATCCAGATGCCTTTTTGATTAAGAGAGCCTATCTAGATGAATTTAAATCTGATGTTGAACATGCTATGCATGAAGTCAATAATTCTTATTTTTCTACCAAATACCTGAAATCTAATTCTGCTAAGTTACTCAATGAAAAACTGCAAGAAAATACCAAAGTACAATATATTGATGAACCATTAATGGATCATGCTGCAATTCTAAAGAAGCTAAAAGATAACATGGAGCAAGAAAAACAGGTTATGGTATCACCAAGTGCTAGCAGCATGCCCGCATCTGCTCAACCTTCAGCTTTTTCTTTTATTCATGATGAACCAGAGCAACAATCAAATCTACTTTCAGCTGCATGCTCAAGTAGCAGCGCAAAAGTCACTCAAGATCTTGGATTAATGTCTTCTCCCTATTTGCAAATTGGAAAAGAAGATGTAGAAGTCAACACAACAAAAAACATTCCAACAGCAGATATTTTGAATCTTGAATTTTTTTCCTCAAAAGAACGTGCGGAAGCATTAAAGGATTCGCCAGCAGTAAGTACTACCATACCCGTGCTAAATACTATTAAAAACACTAAGCCTAAAACTGAATTAGAAAAGTTGGGTATGTTAGTTGCTGCGGCTAATTACGGTGATGCCCTGCCATACCAAGTAGTGAAGCCAGTATTAGCTGAAGCTGCTTCATCATCTTCGGGTTTATTTAGCCACACAAGAAAGAATGCAACTCATACTGTAAAAACAACACCAAATAAAAATAAAGTACAATTAGTGTAACTTTGAGATCGGATAAAATTTCCTATTTAAAAATATGGGGAAATATCTCTCAACACACAATAAATAGAAAGCATATCATCACATGAGCTCTGACATGCTTTCTATTTATATTATTTATAATAAACTCTGTTTATAATCCATCAATGACTATCAAAAAGAAAGACCACCCCAAAGAAAAAACCCAATTACATCCACGAAATAAACATCGTGGACGTTATGATTTCGCACAGCTTATTGAGAGCTGTCCGGAGTTATCTCCGTTTGTCAAACCCAATGCTTATGATGATCTTTCTATCGATTTTTTTTATCCTGCAGCCGTTAAGATGCTTAACAAAGCTTTGTTGCAGCACTACTACGATATAAAAAATTGGACTATCCCACAAAATTATTTATGTCCGCCGATTCCAGGAAGAGCGGATTACATTCATTATCTCGCGGATCTATTAGCCAGTTGCAATCAAGGAAATATACCCAAAGGTGATAAGATAAAATGTTTGGATATAGGTGTAGGTGCAAATTGTATTTATCCTATTATTGGTAACAAAGAATATGGTTGGTCATTTATAGGTGCAGACATTGATCCTGTTGCAATTGAATCTGCAAATAAAATTATTTCATCAAATCCTGCATTAAAAAATAAAATCGAAATCAGATTTCAAGATAATAAAAATAATATCTTTCAAGGTATCATTAAAAAAAATGAATTCTTTGATGTATCTCTCTGTAACCCTCCTTTTCATGCATCTTCAGCTGAAGCGAAATCTGGAACATTACGCAAATTAAAAAATTTAACAGGAAATAAAAACACGCAATCTATTTTAAATTTTGGCGGACAAAATAATGAGTTGTGGTGCGAAGGTGGTGAGATTCAATTTGTATGCGAGATGATTCATCAAAGCAAAAAATTTGCTGAGTCTTGCTTTTGGTTTTCTACGCTGATTTCTAAAAAAGATAATCTGAAACGCGTTTATCAAGAACTCAAAAAAGTTTCTGCTGTTAAAATCAAAACAATTGAAATGGGACAAGGCAATAAAATAAGTCGTATTGTTGCTTGGACGTTTCTTGATGAAGAACAACAACAAAAATGGATAAGCACAAAGTGGATCGACACTAATAGTAATGAACTCTAACCATTCCCGGACTCGCTGCGCTTAGTCCGGGCTACAAAAAATTTTTTGATTATGGTTTTGGTATAGGAATATTATTTGACTCACTATCCGGTGACACAAAAAATAATCCCTCATCTTTTCCATAAGATTTTTTTACAAGTTTATTAAACGTGTTGCTAATATTCTCTATTAGCTCAGCACTCAACAAATTTCCTTCTGGTATTAAGACAAATGCTTCGCCATATTGCACAGGTTTATGTGTGCATCCACTCACTTTATCGGGGAAAAAAATCGCAACGTCATTATAAAATTCATCAGCGGAAGTTTTAACTTTAAGAAATAATCCAGGACGGTCAGTGACAGCTAACATCGCTTTTGTCAGTGGTGCCTCTTCTCCATTCGGTGTGCGACAATCAACGGATGTGATTTGAAATGCTCCCGCTCCAAATCCTTTTTGCATATCTGTAAAAAATTCAATGTGGTCTTTCATGATGTATGCAGAAGGCAGCATGAGTGAAGCAAGCCAGCCCATCCAACTTTTAGGTTTTTTGTTTGTCGTGATGGTTGCGAGTAAATTAAAACCATCGTCACCAGTGATATTTTCTGCTGCAAAGATAACAGGTTTTTGAAATCCATCTGCAGGGAGCTTGGGGTAAACAAAAGGTGCTTGGTATTTTTGTCCATTTGCAAATAATTTTATGATTTCATCACAGCGCATGACGTAGTCATTGAAATTATCCGTTTCTGTATTGAGGCCTATATAACCCGAGTAGTTATTAGCGAGTTGATTGCCCTGCTCTTCGATCTTAGTCTCAGTGGCAAGTGAGTTAGCGTTCTCGATGGGCGTGGCAGACTTCAATTGTAATCCTATACGTGAATGACTCATTTTTATAATCTCCTATTGTTGCATTGAATTTTTTCGTCATCCTACCGACTATCTTCAAACAAGGATAGCTTTAGGTATGGGAAATTAGCGGGAATGATTCTCTCTATCTTGCTAAAAAACTGGATCCCGGATCGCGCGCCGTGTTTGCGCAGTTATACTTTTAAGCTCAGTGGACGGCGCTTGTCCGGGACGACAGCACTGGTACGTTCAGACGGGCGCTTGTCCGGGACGACAGCAGTGGTACGTTCAGACGGGCGCTTGTCCGGGACGACAGCAGTGGTACGTTCAGAGGGGCGCTTGTCCGGGACGACAGCAGTGGGCCGTTCAGTCGGCGCTTGTCCGGGACGACAGGAGTGGT
>JARLJN010000063.1 GCA_031291255.1 Gammaproteobacteria bacterium | reverse complement strand
CGTTTTTATGACATTTAAGATAGGTGTATTTGGTGTTGTGTGTTTTTAACCAAACCAAAAATTTGGTTCGGTGGGTTTTATAAAAAACCACACAACCCAACCTACAACTTATAGAATTATTTTAAAAAATGCTGACGGCAGGTTGCAATATAACGCTCATTGCCACCAATTTGTATTTGATCCCCTTCACTCACCGCTTGTCCTTGAGCATCTATGCGTGTATTCATAGTCGCCTTTTTACCGCAATGACAAATGGTTTTAATTTCAATAAGGTTATCTGCCCACACTAACAAATACATACTTCCTTCAAATGGCTCACCTTTGAAATCACTGCGCAGCCCATACGCCAATACTGGAAGATTTAATTCATCCACTATCTTAGTTAATTGCATCACTTGTTTTTTATTGAGAAATTGCGCTTCATCGACGAACACGCATTTTAAATTTGGATTTTTTTCTTTTTGAATTTTTGTATACGCGTACAAATCAAAATCTTTATCGAATGAAACAGCTTTGGCGCTTACACCTATGCGCGATGAAATTTTTCCTTGCCCATACCTATCATCAACTATGGAAGAAAATAACAGTGTATCCATACCGCGTTCTTGGTAATTGTATGAGGACTGCAACAGTATAGTGCTTTTTCCAGCATTCATTGCTGAATAATAAAAATAAAATTTAGCCATTCAAACATCCTTGTTCATTGCAATCAACTCAAATAAAAATCCAACGTGCTTTTCAAACCATCTTTCATATTGACTTTTGGAGCCCACCCTAAATATTTTGCAGCGCGAGCGATGGATGGAACACGTAATTTCACATCTTGGTAACCTGATCCGTAATAGGTATTCGCATCAACATCAACGAGTTTTGTTTTGGAAGCTGCTGCAGCATATTGAGGATAGGTTTTAATAAGATCAATCAATAACTCTGCCAATGTACGTATAGAAATATTTTCCACTGGATTTCCAATATTAAATATACGTCGCACAGCGCAATCATTTTTATTTTCAATAATTTTTAACAGCGCATCTATACCGTCATCTATATACATAAAGCAACGCTTTTGTTCGCCGCCATCAACCAAAGTAATATCTTCTCCACGCAAAATATTTCCTATGAATTGCGTTAACACACGTGAGCCGCCTGGCTTGGGATTGAGAATATTATCTAACTTAGGTCCATACCAATTAAATGGACGGAACAAAGTATAATTTAAATCATTATGTTTTCCGTAAGCATAAATCACACGGTCTAATAATTGTTTTGAAGTGGAATAGATCCAACGTTCTTTATGTATAGGCCCTGTCACTAAATGACTTTCTTCTTCATCAAATTCATCATCAGTACACATGCCATAAACTTCAGAGGTTGAAGGAAAAATTATTCGTTTTTTATGTTCTGCACATAAACGAATAATTTCTAAGTTCGCTTCAAAATCTAATTCGAAAACTTTCAGAGGGTTTTGCACATAAGTCATAGGCGTTGCGATGGCAACGAGAGGTAATGCCACATCACATTCTTTAATACGCTCTAATATCCATTTTTTTTCTACAGTAATATCGCCTTCAATAAAATGAAATCTGTCATTGCCCAAACAATCTTTAATTTTATCTTGCGCCATATCAATTGCGTAAATAGAGTGATTTGTTTTTTCTAAAATAGCCTCACTTAAATTACTGCCTATAAAACCATTTGCACCGAGAATTAATATTTTCATTATTTGCGAACTCTTCACTAAAAATTATTTAAAAATGCCATACATAACATCTAAAACGCGATCATGATCTGCATCTGTCATTGTTGGAAAAAGAGGTAAACTCACGATTCTTTCAGCCACATTTTCTGCATGTGGGAAATCGCCCTCTTTGAAACCAAATCGTTCACGATAAAATGGATAAAGATGCACAGCACGATAATGCAGACCTGTTCCTATATTTTTTTCTTTCATCGCAATCATAAATTCATCACGAGTCATTCCCGCACTGAGCTCATTTATTAAAGGAGTATAGAGATGCCATGCATGTCTGTGTGCATATGCAGGTTTGCCTGGAAGAGTCCATTGCGGCCAATCCACTAATGCTTCTTGATAACGATTGGCAAGTTCTCCGCGACGCACTAAGAATTGTTCTAACTCTTTTAACTGATGTATACCTATCGCAGCTTGTATATCCATCATATTATATTTATAACCTGGCAATACCACTTCGTAATCTTGATTACCGCTTTTGCCGTATCGATTCCAAGATTCTCTATCTATGCCATGAAATCTGAGCAGGCCGATTTTTCGTGCGACTTCTTCATCTTGTGTAGAGACACATCCACCTTCGCCTGTCGTCATATTCTTATTAGGATGAAAACTAAAAACCTGAGTGTCGCCGCGTTGACCTATGCGTTGATTTTTATATTCAGCACCCATAGCGTGGGCTGCATCTTCTATCACGCGCAACTCATGGCGGTCTGCAATTTCATACAAATAATCGAGATCCACAGGCAAGCCTGCAAAGTGAACCGGCATAATCACGCGAGTTTGATCAGTAATCACATCCTCTAAATGATTGAGATCCATATTTAAGGTATTGGGATCTATATCAACCAATACCGGCTTTGCTCCAGCTAACACTATAGTATTAAGCGTGGCCGCAAAAGTCATAGGCGTGGTAATCACTTCATCACCGGGTTTCACCCCCATTGCTAACAAAGCCAGATGCAAACCCGCTGTGGCAGATGCCAAAGGTAAAGCATGAGGAACACTCAAGTACTCTTGTAAATCTTGTGTAAACTGGGCTACACGAGGACCTGTAGTAATCCACCCGGATTTCAGGCACTCCACCACATCATCAATTGCAGCTTGGCTGATTGATGGCTTAGAAAAAGGTAAAAAGGTTTCGCTCATATGCAAATACTCTCCGAGAGGTCAAAATGGCCAGCTTTCTCAAGAAGAGGATAATACCGTAAAGTGACTTTAATCGGCGAATTAAATTTACTCTATACTAAAGTGTAAATCAGTAGCAGCGCCAGATAGCGCAATAAATGATCATATTCGGCTATAATAACCCGCTTTCACTAAGACCAAACTACACTATCAGGCTATCTATGCTATAATTCCCCGCTGTTTGGCAGGTATATACACCCTATTAATAGAAGGAGAGGTATAAATGAGTAATTTAGTTGGTAAACAAGCCCCAGATTTTACAGCAGCAGCCGTGCTATCAAATGGCGAAATTAACGATCAATTCAAATTAAGTGAAGCCCTAAAAGATAAATATGGTTTAGTTTTTTTCTATCCTTTAGACTTTACCTTTGTTTGCCCTTCTGAATTAATCGCGCTAAATAATCGTATTGAAGAATTCAACAAACGTAATACGCTAGTCATAGGCGTTTCTATAGACTCCCAATTTACACACAGCGCTTGGAGACAAACACCCGTTAACCAAGGTGGCATTGGTGAAGTACGTTATCCATTAGTTGCTGACGTTAGTCATGGCATTTGTCAAGCTTACGGCGTGGAACATGCAACAGCGCATGTTGCTTTACGCGGTGTTTTTCTCATCGATAAAAACGGTGTTGTTCGTTCACAAATTATAAATGACTTACCACTAGGTCGAAACATTGATGAACTCATACGCTTAGTCGATGCATTACAGTTTCATGAACAACATGGCGAAGTGTGTCCAGCAGGTTGGAATAAAGGTGATGCAGGAATGAAACCCACTGCAGAAGGTGTTGCGAATTACCTAAACGAAAATTCAGTTGCTTTATAATTTTATCCTTCAATAAATAAACCGCAGACTCTGCGGTTTATTTTTTTAAACTATTTATTTCTCATACATCCATTTTTTTTAGACTAAAAATTCTATTCTCACCACACACCACCACGCTTCATGCGAGCTTATTTATTCTACATGATATTTTAAATTGTGTATTTAATGCATTAAATTTCAGTATATTTTTATATTTTACATTTAAAATTTTAATTTTAAGATAAGTATGATTTAATATCTCACCTGCAAAATGGTCTAAGTAACATATAAGCTTTACCAATTAATGGAATAATTTTTTAGGCAAACCATTTTTTGCAATATGTTTCATATGTTGCAAGCAGACTCAAAAGATAGCGTTGCGAGTTTTTTACTAAGCGTGTTCAGGGTAAATTTTGCTTGCAATGATATCTATTTATGAGGTAATTTTGAAACTCGTCCGGATCAAACTAAATATATCAAGGAGATACAGAAACATGAAATTAAAACTCGTTGTTGCATCAATGAGCGTGTTAGGTTTGTTAAGTTGTCCTGCTTTTGCAGCAACTACAACTACACCTGCACCTACACCTACACACCATAAAAAAGTTCATCATCACCACCATCATCATAATGTAGTTGTTACTCACTACACCGAAGCTGAAGTTATTCCAGCTCATACAGTTCCTGTTGCTGTTGAAACAGAACCTAAAGTTGATATTTTCCAATCCATTTTAGACAACATGGATCACAACACAGGTCGTGCTAAACCTATGCCAGATTGGTTCAATCGTATTGGTGTAAGTGGCGGTGTGAATGCTGATGTTAAATGGGGAAATCGTAGAATTTTCTACACAACTGAAAACGTTAAACTTCTAGCAATAAATGATGCTTACGTAAACTTCAGTGCTACAGTAAATGATTGGGCAAAAGCATTTGCTAGTCTTAACTTTGCAAACCCAAGCACAAATTACAGCTATGCTACTCCTACAAGCAACAATACAATTAATTTAGAGCAAGGCTATGTTACATTAGGTAATCTTGATGTTTACCCAGTATTCTTACAAGTTGGTAAACAATTCCAAGATTTCGGAAGATATACATTACATCCTTTAAACCGTACTTTAGCGCAATCCTTATCTGAATCATTACAGACTTCTGTTGATCTAGGCTTCATCACCAGAATGGGCTTACATGGTTCTGTATATGTGTTTAGCAATCCAGCTACTGTCGGCAACCCAGGCGGTCAAACCGGCAATGTTTACGGCGCAGCTCTTGGCTTTGACAGACCAGGCGATCAAGTTGGCTTTGACGTAGGCGTAGGCTACATGTCCAACATGTCAGGCGTTGGTGACGTTAACAACTTCCTGTCTACTAATATGGTTCACCTTGTTGGCGCGATAGCTGCGTATGGCGATGTTAACAGCGGTCCTTTCACTTTAGGCGCTCGTTACAGCACTGCTATACAATCATTTAGCCCAACCGACATAAACACCAGCTTAGGTTTACCGCTAGGAACAGGTTCCGGTGCTAGACCTTGGGCTGCTGATATAACTGGCGGTTACAGCTATAACCTTTGGGCTAAAAACCAAAATATTTATCTTGGTTACCAAGCTACTAACAACGCTGCAAGACTTATGTTGCCAAAATATCGTATTTTAGCGGGTCTTGGTGTTGATATGTGGAAAAACACAACTGTAGGTCTTGAATATACTCATGACAATGCCTACTCTTCTGGTAATGGCGGATCAGGTAATTCTTCGAATACACTTGGTTTACGTGCTGCTCTTAAGTTCGGTTAATACTGCACTTGTTAAAAAGCCCGCTTTTAGCGGGCTTTTTTTTGTTTGAAAATTTCCTTCGCTCAAGCACGTGCCACGTTTAGACCCTCATCCGCCCTGCGGGCACCTTCTCCCGCAAGCGGTAGAAGGAAAAAGGTCACGGCTATTGACTAAATTTTAAAAAATGAATTATTCACTATATAACAAAACAACTCTGCTGTTTTCTCAGCATCGTAACTAGCCGAATGCGCTTTGCTAATATCAAATGACATATTTGCTCGTCTCACTGAGCGTGCTAATACTGTTTCACCTAAAGCAACAGCCGCTAAACAGGCTGTATCAAATGTCGTAAAAGAATGAAATGGATTTGAAGTCAGATTTGCACGTTTCACAGCGGCTTGAATAAAGCTTAAGTCAAACCAGGCATTGTGACCTACCAGAACAGCACGTTGGCATTGAGTAGCCGCCAAAAGACATTGAATTTTAGTAAAAATTCTATGTAATGCTTGTTGCTCAGGAATGGCATATCGAAAAGGGTGAAACGGCTCTATACCGGTAATCTCCAGTGCTTTAGGATCCATACGAGCATTTTGGAAAGGTTCTACCTGATAAACATACGTCTTATCACGGGACAATTTCCCATTGTCATCCATAGCCAGGGTCACTGCTGCGATTTCTAATAAAGCATCTGTGGCTGGCTCTAATCCCGACGTTTCAACATCAATAACAATGGGTAAAAAACCTCGAAAACGATTCGCCCAAGTGATTTTTTTTTGCTTTGCTAACAAATCCAAACTCCCCTATTCTATGACTACTATTAGCTTTATAATGCTATCTTTGTCCCATTATAACACGGAATTAAACCACATGATTTTTGCGAGTACGATTAACCAACAAAAGCCTCTTTTTAAGGATATGAGCGAGTTATATCGCAAAGATGAAACCCTTTGCGTAGATAACTTATTAAGTCAGGCAAAATTCTCTTCAGAATCGCTCAAGAATATCTCAGAGATTGCTTCTAATTTGGTATTGGGTACGCGGCAAAATCGAAAAAAAGCAGGATTATTCGATAATTTCTTAAATCAGTATGACTTATCCAGCAGTGAAGGCATAGCCTTAATGTGCTTAGCAGAAGCATTGCTGCGTATTCCCGACACCGAAACCGTAGACAAATTAATAGGTGATAAACTATCCACAGCCGACTGGCAACAGCAGGTAAGTCGTCATAAGTCCCTTTTTGAGAATGCAACTACTTGGTCTTTACTATTAACTGGGAAGATTTATGCACCCTTAGTCAATAACAACGACGGCTTGGGAACCTCATTAAAACATTTTCTTTCTCGAAATAGCAGCAAAGTCATACGTCCCATTATTTTAAAAAGCATGCAGCTAATGGGTAAACAATTTGTCACCGGCACAACCATAGAAGATGCACTCACACATGCTCAAACACTAGAAAGAAAGGGGTATCGTTACTCTTACGACATGCTAGGAGAGGCAGCCAGAACAAACGAAGATGCAGAAAAGTATTATCAATCTTATGAACATGCGATTGCCGTGATTGGCAAAGTATCACAAGGATTAACACCTATTACCGGACCCGGTATTTCAGTCAAACTTTCTGCGTTACATCCTCGTTATGAGTACTCACAACGACACAGAATCCTAAACGAACTCACTCCAAAATTATTAGCCTTAGCCCAACAAGCCAAAGAACAAAACATAGGACTCACTGTCGATGCAGAAGAAGCCGATCGCTTAGAACTGTCATTAGAAATATTTGCTAGTGTATTTAATCATCCCTCACTTGCGGGCTGGGAAGGTTTAGGATTAGCCGTTCAGGCCTATCAGAAGCGCGCTCCTGCCGTTATTGATTGGTTGATACAGCTTTCCAAGGGGCAAGGCCGTCGCATCATGGTGCGCTTAATTAAAGGTGCATATTGGGATGCTGAAATTAAACAAAGTCAAATGTTAGGGTTGGAAGGTTATCCTGTTTTTACGCGTAAATTTTCCACTGACGTTTCTTACCTGGCTTGTGCAAAGAAAATTCTCGCCAATAACAACTATTTCTTTCCGCAATTCGGTACTCACAACGCGCACACTGTCGCTGCCATTCTTGAACTGGCAGGAGGTACGCGTGATTTTGAATTTCAATGTTTACACGGTATGGGTCAACCCCTATACGATCAACTTGTAGGTCAGGATAATTTAAACATTCCTTGCCGTATTTATGCGCCTGTGGGCAGCCACAAAGATTTATTAGGTTACTTAGTCAGACGTTTATTAGAAAACGGTGCGAATACTTCTTTCATCAATCGCATGGCTGACAAATCCATTCCCGTTGAAAAATTAATTGAAAACCCCGTTGCGCGCATCGCCAGCCTGAGTTCTATTCCACACCCTTACATTCCCCTGCCACAAGATATTTTTGGGTCTGAGCGCAAGAATTCAAAAGGATTAGATCTTTCAAACCGCAATGAATTAAACAAATTTCTGAAGAAAATGGCGAGTTATGAAAACATAACACGAACAGCGGAACCTATTATTGCAGGGAAATCACACTACTCCCAACAACATGCTATTCCCATCATCTCACCCAGCCAGCCTGATAAAATTGTTGGGCATGTACAAGAAGCCACGCCTGAAGACATTAGTTTAGTTCTAGATAAAGCTTGCGCTAATCAAACATGGGCCATGACATCTGTGGAAGAAAGAGCAGCCTGTTTAGATCGTGCCGCTGATTTATTAATTAAAGAAACACCTGCACTAGCCGCTCTGCTCTGCCTAGAAGCCGGAAAACAATTACACGATTGCTTTTCTGAAATCCGGGAAGCTGTCGATTTTTGCCGCTACTACGCACACAGAGCGAGAGTGGATTTAGCGCCGAAAATATTAACGGGCGCTACCGGTGAACTAGACGAGTATTCATTGCATGCACGAGGCACTATCGTTTGCATTAGCCCTTGGAATTTTCCGCTAGCCATTTTTACAGGCCAAATTGTAGCAGCACTTGTTGCAGGCAATACTGTCATTGCCAAACCTGCTGAGCAAACACCTTTAATTGCTGCAAAAACAATACACCTTTTATTTAAAGCCGGCATTCCAGAAGATGCGCTCTATTTTTTACCGGGCAGAGGAGAAACTGTGGGCGCCAAAGTGGTGACTGATCCACGCATAGCAGGAGTGATGTTTACTGGTTCAACCGCTACAGCAAGATTAATCAATCAAAGCTTAGCGAATAAACCCGGCCCTATCGTTCCGTTCGTGGCAGAAACTGGCGGACAAAACGTCATGATAGTGGATTCATCAGCGCTAGCAGAACAAGTCGTGCTAGATGTCATGCAATCTGCATTTAATAGTGCGGGACAGCGCTGTTCCGCTTTGCGCGTATTATTTCTTCAAGATGAAATAGCACCACATTTTTTAAATATGTTGAAAGGCGCGATGGCAGAGCTACAAATAGGAGATCCTTCACAGCTTTCTACCGACGTGGGGCCTGTTATTGATGCTGATGCCTTACAAATGTTAGAGAATCACGCACTCAAGATGTCTCGCGAAGCAGAGTTAATTTATCAAGTTCCATTACCACCAGAGCTTAAAGGCTATTACTTTGCCCCCTGCGTGTTTGAGTTAACTGATTTGAAGCAATTACCCGAGGAAGTCTTTGGTCCAATACTCCACATAATAAGATATAAAGCGCAGAATATAGACAAAATACTGGCACAAATTAATGAAACAGGGTATGGTCTAACATTAGGAATACACAGCCGTATTAATGCTACAATCAACTACATTATCGATAACGTATCAGTGGGAAATATTTACGTTAATCGCAATATAATTGGCGCTGTGGTTGGGGTGCAGCCATTTGGAGGCGAAGGGCTTTCTGGCACTGGACCTAAGGCAGGAGGACCACAATACCTGCCTAGATTATGCGTAGAACGAGCTATTTCTATCAACACAACCGCCGCAGGAGGCAACACTACGTTAGTCTCCTTACATGAGGATGACTAATGCCCACACAATCGATTGTCCATGTTGTTTTTCTCATTTTCACAGGGACTGCGATTTTATCCACCATGGCATTATTCACGCGACAATCTTTATTGGTCGCTTACATGGCCTTAGGGGCTTTATTAGGCCCCTGGGGTTTGCAACTCGTCAAAGACTCCAGCATCATTAAAGAAACAGGTGATATAGGCATACTCTTTCTTTTGTTTTTACTAGGCTTACATTTGCAGCCTCAAAATCTATTACTCTCACTTAAAAAAATGAGCTGGATTACCGTCATAAGTTCATTTGTTTTTTTACTCATGGGTTTTGGCGTAGGATATTATTTTGGATTCAATTTTATTGAAAGCATGGTCATAGGCATCACGACCATGTTCTCCAGTACGATTATCGGATTGAAATTATTACCTACCACAGTGTTACATCATCAACACACTGGTGAGTTGATGATAAGCATACTCTTATTGCAAGATTTAATTGCTATAGGCGTATTAATGATATTAAGAGCCATAGGCGACCGCGCGGTTTCTTTTCATGACATTGGATTTATTATCAGCGCCTTCCCTATACTGATATCAGTCGCTTATGTTTTCCAACGTTACATATTATCAAAACTGCTAATGCGCTTTGACCAAGTGCACGAATATATTTTTATTCTTTCTATAGGCTGGTGTTTATGTATGGCTGAACTTAGCCATTTCATGGGCTTATCTGAAGAAATCGGTGCGTTTATTGCAGGCATCACACTCGCTTCAAATCCTATTTCGTTATACATCGCAGAAAGTTTAAAACCATTACGAGATTTCTTTCTCGTTATTTTCTTTTTTACCATAGGTGCTGGTTTTAATTTTGGTTATCTTCCTGAAATCATTGTACCCGCATTAGTACTCGCTATTTTAGTTCTATTAGGCAAGCCTTTTGTTTTTGGTTGGCTTATGCATAAATCCGGCGAAGCAAAAACCATTAGTTGGGAAGTTGGCGTACGTCTAGGTCAAATTAGTGAATTCTCTTTGCTTGTCATTTATCTTGCGTTGGAAACAAAAATCATAAGCCCTGCCACCACCTACATGGTACAGGCTGCCACCATGCTGACATTCATAGGTTCAACCTATTGGGTCACCATGCGCTACCCTACGCCTATGGCAGCGACTGATAAATTACGTAGAGATTAGTTTGTATGTTATCTCATTCAGATAAAAAAAATAGCGCTCAGCTTTTAATAACCCATTTGAATCTTGGCAATATATGTCTAGAAAAAAATGATTTAAAGTTAGCGTTAAATAATTTTTTATTAGTACTCGAAATTGATGATACCAATATCACAGCCCTAAGTGCACTTGCCAAGATTTATAATAAATTGGCTCTGCTCGAAAAACAAAATGATACGCCCAACTTAGAATGCGCTAAAGGATATACAAGCGAACATACGACTTACCTCAAACAAGCTATCGAGTACGCTAGAGTCCAGAAAAAAGAAAGCGCATTTCATCAGTTGCAATATGCCCATTTAATTAAAACCCATTTTATAGAACCCACTGAAAGAAAAACCTCACAGAGCTTACCTCTACCGAATAAAGAAACGTTATTAATATTATGCGAACACATGTCAAACAATCTGTTGCTAGGCTGGCAATACCTCAAAGCAGAAAAATATGAGTTAGCCATTCATTATTTGAACGAATCCATAACAGAATTTCCATTTGAT
This sequence comes from Gammaproteobacteria bacterium, assembly GCA_031291255.1. Taxonomy (GTDB): domain Bacteria; phylum Pseudomonadota; class Gammaproteobacteria; order DSM-16500; family DSM-16500; genus UBA5158. Next base: position 3,452 of record JARLJN010000063.1, on the reverse strand, counting down.
TTTTTTGCACTCACACAACGCGGAATAGCATATCTCGTATTAAAAGAAGATTTGAAAGCATTATCCGATTTAAATGCCGCATTAAGTATTAGCAACTATTCACATGCCTATCATGCACGCGCATTCATATACTTACGTACAGGGCAAATTCAACTTGCTAAACAAGGGTTTGTTGAATGCTTGAAATATAGTATAGAAGATTGCACGGAATACTTTAGACTAGAGCAGAACCTTAATGATATTTTAAAAGTATTGAATGACATTCCTCCTCAAGAGGATGAAAGTCTTGTGCCAATTCAAACTTGCATCCTGGCTGAAAATAAAGGGCCACAAGAAAAAATTGATGATATTACCAATGCACTGAAATCCGATTATAAAAATCCTGAATTGTATTCAGAAAGAGGACGCATCTATTTCCAGAACAAACAATACGATCTCGCTGTCACTGACCTCATCATTTTGATTGCACTTCAAGATGAAAACGCATCATTTGATTCGTATGCACTACTCAGAAAATCTTTTATCTTTTTAAATAACATCAATGCTGCATTTGTCACATTTGATACAAGCATAAGATTATATAACGACAGAGAGAAAGAAATTAGTCAGGAATTTTCATCAGAACTTCACACCTATGGAAAAAAACAACTACAAGAAGGTAATATTCAAGCTGCCATCGTAAGCTTTAATCTTGCATCAAGCAAAAACGAAAAGAATACTGATATTCATTTGGACTTATCCTTTGCCCTTTTTTATTATAATAATTTTACTGAAGCATTACGTCACGTCCAAATAGTTATAGATTCAGATAAAAATAATAAACAAGCCATACAATTATATAAAAAACTTCAGTATGCGTGCATAATGCATGAAGAAGAAAAGCCTAGACAAATTATTTTAGAGCAAGCACCAGCCATCGCATTTAAGCCTACTTTACCTAAAGATGAAAAGCCTGCTGCTAAGCCACAAGAAACATCCGTAACAAAAACTAAACATACAAAAAAAACAAATCCAAACGCATTACACAATAAAAAATATGAAGAATATAATTTACTTCAGAAACAAAAAAAAGAATATGCAAAACTGAATGCTGCTGCAGAATCTCCACAAATACAAAAACCAGAAATGCCTGCAGTTGAAGGAAAAACAGAATCCATCACCCCTATTTCAGAAAGCATCTCAGTACCAGCTATAAAGACATCACAGACTAAAACAGTTAAAAAGAAAAATAAGAAAAACAAAGAAAAACCCGTTGAAAATAACATACCATTAAAAAAACCCAATTATAAACCCAGCGAAATACACTTCACTTTTTTTAATTCCAAACCAATTGCTAATCAAGCTTATACTGAAACGCCTCTTGCAAAGATTAAAATAACGTTACCCGAGCTAGCAAGAGAGTGCCTAACACTGTTAAAAAAATCGGGTCACAAATCGTTTGTCACTGGCGGTATGCCTAGAGACTGCATCCTAGCTAATAACCGTATTATCAAGTTTGATGATAATAATGTCCCTTATACCCTTCCCGAAATGAACCTAGAAAAATCACATCATTTACAGGGCAGTGATATTGATATTATCACAACACAAACTCCTGAAGAAATAGAACGACTTTTAGCTTCTTTACAGGTAGAAAAAATAAAAAATGTGCCTGGCTTATATAGAATTAAACAGTTTAACGAGATAACGATTGATATTTTTTACAATACTAAATTACAAGACTCTCTTCTTGCGGCAGCTCAGGCAAATGACTTTATTGTGAATGCACTTTTTGTGGATGAAAATTTTAATGTCTACGATCCCACTGGGTCAGCTATAAAAGATATTATGCAAGGTGTTTTAAACACATCTATCTCCGCTTCTCTTTCGTTTCTTAAAGATCCCATCAGAATTTTACGTGGTATTTATTTAGCAACCAAATGCCAACTCACTCCATCATCCACTGTTCTTAAACAGATGGAAGCAAAAAGAATTCTGCTTATGCAAAATGATGCGGGGAAAATTAATGTATGGCTTAAAAAATTATTTCTTCATGGTCATGCAGAAGAAAATTATAAAAAACTTTTATCTTTAGGCATCATAGCCAGTCTTTTTCCCACCATTAGTCTATACATGCAAAAAGATGAAAAAAGAATTTTAGCTGAGCTTAAACTGACAGACCAATGTAAAAACCCTGCGCTTTATAAAATTTTTCAATCCTTTATGTTTAGCGCTAGCCAAGACAAATCATCCACAACAAACCTTATTGAAAAAAATTCATTAATTGAAAATGAATTTAATTGGCAAGATTCACAGGCTGCTTCTTTTAAATATGCTTTGCGATAGGAAGACAATACCATGAACAACAAACATGAAAAATCGGGTCACGATCATAACCATGATCACAGTCATAACCATGCTGAGCATGGACATGATCATAGCCTAGGCGGTCATAGCCATGCGCATCATGCCCCTAAATCTTTTAATTTTGCATTTGCAATTGCTGTTTCACTTAACTTGGGCTTCACGCTAATTGAAATCATTTTTGCATTAATGGCAAACTCCATGGGTTTATTAGCCGATGCGGCGCATAACTTAGGCGACGTATTAGGACTGCTGTTAGCCTGGGGAGCCAATTGGTTACTCACCCTTCCTGCAAAAAAACGTTATAGCTATGGATACAAACGTACAACTATTTTAGCTGCGATGATTAACGCATTAATTCTAGTTGCAAGCTCAGCCGTGATTGCATATGAATCCATTTATAAACTTTTCAATGTGTCTGAAGTGAATGAATATGTGGTTATAGGTGTTGCTCTTATAGGAATATTTATTAATGGCGGTACGGCACTTTTATTTATGAAAGGTGCAGAAGATGATTTAAATATTAAAGGTGCATTTTTACATTTGATGTACGATGCCTTGATTGCTTTAGGTGTTGTGGCTGCAGGAATACTGATATTGCTAACACATCAATATTGGATAGATCCTGTAGTCGGTTTATTAATCGTTATCACTATTTTATGGGGAACATGGGGATTACTTCAAAATTCAATCCGTTTAATCATGGACGCTGTTCCTCATTATATCGATTCCAAAGGTGTGGGTGAATTCTTAATGGGCCTACCCGATGTTAAGACCCTACACGATTTACATATTTGGGGACTCAGCACAAACGAAGTTGCTCTCACTGCTCATCTCGTTATTTCTAAAGGGCAACCTACAGATATAGATTACAAAAAAATTAATTCTGTGTTGAAAGAAAAGTTTCGAATCAACCATGCAACTATACAAGTTGAAATGGAAAACAGCGATTATCTCTGTTTGCGTAGCGAGTCTTGCTAACTATAAATTTCTATTACCAAGTGTAGGTTTGGTTTGGGGGGTGTGTGGTGTTGACCCCACAACCAGATTTTTGTGTGAGTTATTAAACAAAACACACACACACACCAAAATTATAACAATTATTATAT
>JARLJN010000062.1 GCA_031291255.1 Gammaproteobacteria bacterium | reverse complement strand
TTTTTTTATTTTTTTTTTTTTTTTTTTTTTTTTTTTTAAAATAAAAAAAAAATTATTTTTGTTTTTTTTAAAAAAAAACCACCACAACCCAACCTACGAAATTCCAATTTAAGGAGTTCACCTGTTTATGAAAAATAATTTTTTTGCTATATCACTATTAAGCTTAGCTGTTTCAACATGCACTTTTGCTCAAGAAAATCCTAGAACACATGTTCTCGTTGCTCCTCAGTGCCTAACACAAAATCTAAAATCAAATTATTCAACACTCGCAAAATCCGAACTGTTCTCTCTTATTCAAGTTGATGAAAAAGGTTTAGATGAATTGATTCATTTAAAAGATCATCAAAAAAAGGCTTGTGGTGGATTTATGAATGTGACAGATACTTGGATATCTGAAAAATCCAAACAGTCTTTTTCACCTACTGCGTTTATAAATAAATATATTCCTGCAACTGCTACAACACAAAAAAAAATATCTCATTACACGGTCACTCATCCCAAAGAAGTAGCACAACTACTCTCGCAAATTAATCCTCAATTGATGTGGGGAAACCTAACGACTTTATCTAATTTTCATGACCGCTACGCCAACTCTAACACCGGTGTAGAAGCAGCAAATTGGATAAAATCTCAAATTGAAAAACTTGCAAAAGACAATCACCGTTCTGACGTCAGCATTCAGTTAATCAGCACAGGCAGTTCTTATAAGCAACCTTCTGTAGTCGTAAAAATTGGAAACTCAACAGAGCCTGCTATAGTAGTCGGTGCACATATGGATACCTTAGCGGCTTACTGGGGAAATATGCCAGGTGCTGATGATGACGGCACTGGAAGCGTAACAGTACTAGAAGTTGCACGCACACTATTATCCAGTGACATGCATTTTGAAAAACCTATCTATTTAATTTGGTATTCTGCAGAAGAAGAAGGCTTGGTCGGATCTCAGCATGTAGTCGCAGAGTTTAAAAAACAAAATATTCCTGTAGCAGATGTCATACACTTTGACATGACAGGTTATGCTCCAAAAAATGATGCTACTATGTGGTTAATTACAGATAACACAAACAAAGATCTAACTTCTTATTTAGAAACATTGATTAATGCTTATGTCAAAAAACCCGTAAAATATACGGCTTGTGGATATGCATGCAGTGATCATGCAACTTGGACGTCAAATGGGTATAAAGCCGCTATCGCGTTTGAAGCTGGATTTGAGAACTACAATCCTTACATCCATTCTAGTGAAGACAAAATGACTGAAATATCATTAGACCATATGACGGATTTCACCAAACTCGCAGTTGCATTTGCAACAGAACTTGCAAATCCAGTTGCACAATAAAGCCATGATCTGTCTCCCGTGCAAGTTGTAGGTTGGGTTGAATGCCTTCTACGAAACCCAACATTACTGAGACGGGAGAACAAGGTTGGGTTTCATTAAACAGCAAACGCAGTTTTACTTAACAAACTATTAAAACGACTATAGCCAAAATAAATGACAACCCCTATAATCGTCCATACACCAAAACTATACCAAGTAATCAACGGTAAACTTGTCATCAAATAAACACACAACAACACACCAATTAAAGGCACGAATGGCGCACCCGGTGTACGGAACGATCTAGGCATATCTGGTTTGGTATAACGTAAAACGATAACCCCTGAACACACAACAGCAAATGCAGCCAAGGTGCCCATATTGACTAAGTTAGCAACTTGGTTGATAGGCAAGAAACCTGCTGTAACAGCCATAATAGTTGCCAGCACCCAGATTAAACGTCTCGGAGTCTGACTCTTTTCATGAACTTTTTCAAAATAACTGGGAAGTAAGCCATCTCGCGCCATCGCTAAAAAAATCCGAGAAGCACCAAATAACATAACCAATATCACTGTCGTTAACCCTGCTATTGCACCTAAGGCTATGACTTCAGCAGAAAAACGATAACCAATATGTATTAATGCATTGGCAACAGGAGAACTGGAATTTAACTCTGGATAATACATCATCCCTGTTAATAACGCTGCAAAAATAACATAAATAACCGTGCAAATGATTAAAGATGCAATAATACCCCTAGGTAAATCACGTTGTGGATTAATCGCTTCATCTGCCGCTGTAGAAACAGCATCAAAACCTATATAAGCAAAAAAGATAAGACCTGCTCCGTTAACTATTCCCTGCAATCCAAATGGCAAAAAGGGTGACCATTTAGCGGGATCAAAGTGAAATAATCCTATGGCTATAAAAAGTGCTATCACTGTCAATTTAATAAAAACAATAATTTTATTAAAACGTGCGCTTTCTCTCGCACCTATAGATAAAACCCATGCTAAAGCAAAAATAATCAATACAGCGGGTAAATTAACAATACCTCCGTGAAAAGGATCGTTTAAGAAAACACTAGGCAAGCTCACACCCACTGCCCGTAACGCTTCTTGTACGTATCCTGCCCACCCTATCGAAACAGTGGCACCATCCATACCATATTCCAATAGCAAGTCCCAGCCTATGACCCAAGCAATCAATTCACCTAAACTAGCATAAGCATATCCATAAGCGCTGCCACAGCCGCCCACACTAGACGCCAATTCTGCATAAGCCAACGCGCTAAACCCACAGGCTACGCCTGCCAGCAGATATGAAAAGACCACAGCGGGACCTGCCTGAGTTGCAGCAGCAATGCCTGTCAAAACAAATATGCCTGCTCCAATAATTGCTCCCACGCCTAGCATAGTTAAATCAAAGCCAGTTAAACAACGATTCAAATCTGTTGCTGACCTCACACTAGAATTAACGGGTTTTGTTGAAAATAAGCTTTTAAAGAATGACATTATTACCTCTTTACTCATGTAGCCTGGCTTGAGCGTTAGCGAAAACCCAGGCAGCTCCCCGGATTTTCGCAGAGCTCAATCCGGGCTACGTTTAGATAGGGTTGCACTATAAGCGGCATAATTTATCAGAGAAACACGCAGTAGTAAAAATTTATTGCACATTTTTAGGTATATATTATCAATTTTAATGAGTAGAATAAATTCAAACTATGCACCTAAAGGATGAGCCATGTTTTTAATTCTTGTTAACTATAAGAAATCATTAGAGATAGTCGATCAATACCTAGCCGAACATAGAAAATATTTAGCAGAAGGTTATAAAAAAAATTATTATGTTGTCTCTGGTACTCGATCACCTAGAACAGGTGGAATTATTTTATCTCAGTTAAAAGATCGCAAGCAACTAGAAGACATTATTCAGCAAGATCCTTTTTATCTACAACACATTGCTGATTTTGAAATTATCGAATTTAATCCTGCACTTTATCACGATAATTTTGCTTCTTTCATTCAATAAATGGATTTAAAAAATGTTATCTTTTTTTAAAAAAAATAGTTTGATATTTATTTTTTTATTTTTTGCTAGTCTTGCAGTAATATTACTCATCCCAACAAGTTCATTGCGATACCCATCAAATCATGCAGATTACATTAATCATCTCGCTCTTATCATACAAGCAAAATCGGCATTGTTAGAATGGCAATTTCCATTACGTATAGCGCCATTTGAACATAATGGATGGCGGTATCCACTTTTTTAATTTTCCTCGCCTACGAGTTATACTTTTGTTGGGTTAATAGATTTATTTTTGACGCCCAACAACCCCCTTGTAGCGTTTACATTAGCCTTATGGTGCAGTTTAATGCTGGGTGGAATTTACATGTATCGCACTGCATTTATGATAACTCATAATAAATTAGCAGCATTATTAGGAGGTATTGTTTATTTAACGGCACCTTATTATATTATTGTAGTAGATGAATTAGGTAACTTAAATGAAGCATTAGCATTAGGCATTATTCCCGCTGCATTGTATTATTCTTTAAAATATTATGAGCAGCCTCATAGTTATAAATTATTTTTGCAAACCAGTTTAGTTTGGTATTTATTGATTACCATACACATAGTCACATTTATTTATTTTGCATTATTCTTTTCAATATTGTGCTTACTAATGACTTTAATAAATTTAAAACAATGGCGCAACCTGTTATTCATTGTGTTTGTCATATGTTACGCGTGTCTTTTAGCGTTATGGTATTTAGCACATTTAAAATTATTTTTAAATAACTTCATGATCAGCGATACATACGGTAACGCTATACTTATGATAAGATTTCATCCTAAGTTTATTCAGTTATTAGCACCGATTTCCACTCGTCCTCCTCAATTTACATCAGCATTAGTCAGAATTCATCCTGCTGTAGGTTTACCCATTATAACAGCTGTGTTATCACTTTGTTTAATTGCTTACAAAAAATTATACAATGTCCCTCAGAAAAAATGGGTACATCCATTACTCATTATTTTTTTTATTGCTTTCTACTTAGCTTGGTCTCCAACAAATTTATGGGCATGGTTACCAAAACAATTATTAGCGGGTCAATATTGTTGGCGTATCCTGAGTCAAGTTATTTGGATAGGCGCATTATTATATGCTTTAGCAGTTTCTTGGTGTTTAAATAAAAAAATAAAATCAATCTATATATCAGTCATATCATTATTAATCATTTCGACTTCATTAACATGGTTGCCTACAAAAGTCCTCGCAATAATTAGTTCAACTGATTTAATCAAACGGCCGCTTTTACTTTATAATAATAATGCTTACTTATTAAACTTTCTACAAAACCCAACAATAGTCAGTCGTATTGATAACATACGTATTACACCAGACGAAAGTTTAAAATTAAATTTTCCTTATTTAATTAATGATAAACTGTTAGCGTTAACATACTCTCCGCAGTTAATTTTAACTGGCAACATCTCTGACGCTCTATTGCATCATGAAATCATGGTTTCAAACAACAATGTCATACTCCAAAAAATAAAACCCAATACAAATAAATTTAAGTGGATTATCCCATTTAAAAAAAATGAAAACACGTCAGCTTCAATAAAATTTACCTCTACTGACGGCAACCACAAAATATCGCTAGATGGGTTTTTGTTGACAGGTTTTTTAGATAACAATAAAACGCTAACAGTAGAAAATGTTCAGCCGCATTGTCATCTAATACATGCTTTGACACAATGCAGTATTGGCGTTAATAAAAATATAGAGTTAATCGAACTTCCAATTTTATATCATCCTCAAATGATCTCTATCACTATTAACAATAAACCAGTTCCATATGAAAGCGTATTATATAAGGGTTATCTAATTGTTGGGATAAAACCACAACAAGGAACTAATAACGTTATTAACATTCAATTTACCGGTTTGGAATGGGCAAACGGAATCAGTGAAATTGCTTGGGGTTTGTGGATAATTATTTTTATTATCGCTACCAAAGACTACATTCACGCGTCTCTTTTACAAAGAATAAAGAAACCAATCCTGTGATACAAGCACATATCACTATATAAATTGCGGGTGATATTAAAATATGTGTTTTATCAATTAGCCATTGACATACAAAGGGTGCTGTTCCACCAAATAATCCATTACTAATATTATATCCAATAGATAACCCTGTATAACGCACTTTAGCTGGGTAGTTTTCTACAACTGACACACCTGTTGTGGCCTGTTCCAAAGAACTTGCTATGGTAAAAATTCCCAACACCATAAATACAATAATATCTTTTTGTCCTAATAAAAAATAAAATCCTGGTATCGCAATCACAGCAATAAACGCAGCATTAAATAACAACATTTTTTTACGGCCAATTGCATCACATAATAGTCCTGCAATAGGCACCATGATGACCATAGTTCCTATAAAAAAAGTCATGAGTGCTGATGCAGTTCTCAGTGAATAATGTAAATTTTCTAATAAAAAAGTAGGCATATAAATAAAACACAAATAATAAAATGTGCTGCCCATACATGACAAACCCACAGTGCGTAATACATAAGGTAAATTTGTTTGTAATACTGTTCGAATCGGATTAACTGACAACAAATGTTTTTTTGTTAAATGGGTAAAGACCGGTGTTTCCTGCATTTGTAATCGTGTCACAAAAATGAATATGGATAATAATCCACTTAATAAATAAGGTATGCGCCATCCTATAGTCTGAAAAAATTCATCGCTGAAAAGATAACTGCATATTGCGCTCACTAAAGACGCTAATAATATTCCTAAATTTGCACCTGTTGCTGCAAAAGATGTGATTGTTGCACGAAAATGTTTTGGTGCCATTTCGGTTAAGTAAATCAAATTACCACTGTATTCACCACCTAAGCTTACACCTTGCCAAATTCGAATAAATAAAAGTAGTAGAGGTGCTGCAATACCTATAGAAGCATAGGTAGGTAAAAAAGCGATAAGCAATGTAGGAATTGAAATCATTAAGATAGACAAACGTAAAGTCAGCGCCCGTCCTCGACTATCGCCTAAATAACCGAATACTAAAGCACCAATAGGGCGTGCCAAAAACCCAATGGCAAGCACACCCAATGTCATTAACAAAGCGACATGCGGATCTGAATTAGGAAAAAATAATCGACTAAACAAAGGGGAGTAAATTGCAAATAAACCAAAATCATACCATTCGAGAAGATTACCTATGCTGCCAGAGATAACAGATCTTAATCGCATTCATAACACTCTATAACAAGTCAGCGAGGAATGGGTAGACACTGGATCCCGGACACGCTGCGCTTTGTCCGGGCTACATCTAGCAATACCATTTTTTATAGTTATGGAATCAAATCTTTTTTTACATACTTGGTATAAATTAAGAAGCCAGCAGCAACACCAACTACAATAAAGAATAAACGAGACAAAAAGACACCCAATATTGCGCCTATTAAATTAAAGTTAAACAATCCTTCTAACCCTATATTGATGCCACCCACAATCAACAAAATTATAGCTATTTCTCTTAGCAATCCTAAATTCTTCATGTAAACTCCTTTAAACATAAATGATAATATAGGGTAACAATAGGTCAAAATATCGCACTTTAGAATACCATATTTTATAGTTAGAGTCAGTAAATCAATAATGAGCAGCGCATGATAAATAAATCCAACATAACACACACAAAATATAACTATAGAATTAATCAAATCAAATCGGGATCAGATTATAACTGGATTTTTCTTCCTGGCGGGCCTGGTTTAGGTTCAGAATATTTACTGGAGTTTTGTAATAAACTTAATTTGCCCGGCAACACATTGGTCGTCGATTTTCCCAAAGACGGCACAAATAATGAAGGCACATTGGAAATTAAGTATTGGCAAGATGGCTTAATCGATTTATTAAAAACATATAAAAATTCTATCTTAGTCACGCACAGTTTTGCAGGTATGTTTGCATTAAACATGCCAGAGATTGAATCTCATCTTGCAGGACTTATTTTAATGAACACAACAACTCATAATAGTTTTTTTCAGCATGTACATGCAATGCATCTCAAACACCATTTACCTAACTTAGCTCCAGCCGCAGCTGCGTATCATTTACATCCCTCCAAAGAAACTTTCAAAGAATTTTGGAATACTTATAAATACTATTGTTTCACACCTGAAGAAATGGAATTAGGTGAACAAATGATCCCGCTCTTAGCATTCAATAGTGAAGCCTATTATTTTGCTATTCAAAATTTTTTCATGCAATACGTCTGTAAATTACATCCTACATCAATCCCTACTATGACGATTTGCAGTGAAAATGATTTTATATGTCCGCCAGATATTTTCTCGCAAGAGAAATATTTTCAATCTGACAATATAACAAATAAGATTATTGCAAATGCGGGTCATTGCCCTTGGCTTCTTCATTTCAATCAAGTTAAAAAATGTTTTGATGCATTTATAGCATCCATACAATCACGGAAATAAAAAACATATGAAAACACTTTTCACTGAACAAGTCGGCATTCAATATCCCATTATTTGCGGTGCAATGTATCCTTGCAGCAATCCAGAACTCGTTGCTGCTGCCTCAGAAGCTGGAGGAATAGGGATTATTCAACCGTTGTCATTAGTGTTTGTGCATAAACATGCATTTCGCGATGGTTTAAAACTCATTAAATCTAAAACCACTAAACCCATAGGCATGAATATCATTACTGAAAAATCCTCTAAGACCTATGAAAAACGTATGCATGAATGGCTGGATATTGCCTTAGAAGAAGGTGTACGTTTTTTTGTAACCTCGCTAGGAAATCCACGTTGGGTAGTCGATAAAGTTGCACCTTACCAAGGCATTGTGTATCACGATGTCACAGAAAAAAAATGGGCTGAAAAAGCATTAGATGCAGGTGCGCAAGGTTTAATTTGTGTAAACAACAGAGCTGGCGGTCATGCAGGAACATTAACAACAGAAAAATTATTCACTGACTTATCTTCATTTAATGTACCGCTCATTTGCGCGGGTGGTATAGGCGATCAAAAAACATTTCATCATGCTTTAGAGCTCGGTTATGCAGGCGTGCAACTGGGAACTCGATTTATCGCAACGACTGAGTGTAACGCACATGCAGATTATAAAAATGCAATTATCAAAGCGCATGAAAGTGATATCGTCCTCACCGATAAAATTTCTGGCGTACCAGTGTCAGTGATCAAAACAGAATACATAGAAAAAATCGGAACGAAAGCAGGAATATTTGCACGTTATTTATTAAAACATAGACGCACCAAACATTGGATGCGCATGTATTACACCTTGCAATCATTATGGAAATTAAAAAAAGCATCATTAGAAGGCGCTAGCTATAAAGATTATTGGCAAGCTGGAAAAAGTGTAGAAGGATGTCATGAAATTTTATCTGTTAATAAAGTGATACAACAATTAGTTGGATAATGTAGCGTGGACAAAGGCGTTCAGCGCCGTGTCCGCGAGGTCTGCATCATCCATTCCCGGACTCGCTGCGCTTAGTCCGGGCTACAAAACCTTCCCTCAAAATCTACTCTGCATCGTAGTGTGGACAAAGGCGTTCAGCGCCGTAATTGAGATTATTTTATATAACCATACCGCTGTAACAATTCTTTAAACAACTTTCCTTCTTCGCTCATGCTTTCATAGCAATAAGTTCTAATATAATTATCTAAAATATGTTGATAAGCAGGTCTAAATAAAATTGACAATATAGACTGAATTCTTTCTCTATCAGAAAAATTTTCATATCGACAACGTTGAAATAATATAGCCGCTAATATTTCGGCTTTACATACATTGCGTATAGAATCGCCATGCTCAAAACTTTGAATACAAAAGTGTAGAGCTCTATCCTTATTCCATGTACTCCATTGATGAAAAAAATTCATCGCTAAACTTTTATATTCGGACATAGCCTGTGCATCATTATGCGTAGTCATTAACAACAGGAAAAATAAAGTGGGTATGCTGGCTTCAACATTCGCCCAAGAACAATTACCACTGATCTGAGCTTCAATTTTTAATTCTGTGACAGGCTTAAGACCTAAAAATTTAGGCAGTTCTTCGTTAACAAATTCATCTGATTTTTTTTCATAAAGCACATGTTTAATAAATTGTTTATTAAAATTCTGCGGCTGAGTCATTTGATAAAAAACAATATTATCATACAAGCGACTATCTTCACGTCTGTCACATTTTGCAATAATATTTCCTAATCTGACAAACGTAATAGCATGGCCTTCATAACCTACTGGAATTAAAATAGGATCTTTACTGATTAGCTCATCAATCTCGGAAACATAATTTTCTAAATTAATTTTATAATGTTGGTACTTAATTGATGTAGCTGCTCGTCCCATGACTTCTATAATTGTTTGAGTCACTGTAGAAAATCGTCTTAATTTGCGTGCCGCAAAATGATTTTGAAATTGCACGAGAGAATCACAAATAATGCCTAAACTAAACTCCAAATAAAAACCTTCAAAATCGATTTCTACATAATTATTTTGTGGATCAACTAAGTCTGCTGTACCGATTAATTCAAACATGTGGCCTAATAATTTCGCATTAATATAATCTTGTGCAAAGCTTAAATCTGCACCATGATTGAGTAACAGTTTTTTAAAAGTATCTTGATTACGCAGAAATGGCATCACTAAAACAGGTTGGCCTGCAAAAGTATAGGCATTTGGATTCGCATGATGTTCCAACAGCAAGGCAGCAATTTTTAAATTATTGTTTTCAGCTGCCCAATGCAGAGCCGTATTCCCTGTACTATCGGGTAAATTGACATCTGCGCCATTTATCACTAATAGTTTTACGATATCAAAATTATTTGCAATTGCAGCTTCAACTAAAGGTGTAAAACCATATTCATCAAATTGATTGAGATCGGTTCCATAACGCAGCATGGCTGCCACATTGTCTATGTTCTCATTTATAATTTCATCAGCAAGTGAAGTCATATTAACTACCAGGATATCGCGGCTTAGGATTAAATTTCGGTACGTTTTGATATTTGTTTTCTAATTTATTTTCTAAAGCTTCTTTTAAATCTTCATTCGTATTAGATTCAGTTAAAGTAGGCACACCTACAACTTGTTTATCTTTACCACTAAAATAGGCTTTATCACTGATGGGATGTTTTTTATAACGAGATGAAGAACCACCGCTAGAGGCACCAAACCCTTTCTGATAAACTCTCTCGTTATTTGGAATGTATTTTCCTTCTTTAAGCGCAACTCTTTCTTCACGTAATTGTTTTTGTTTATCCACACGCATTTTATGCGTATCTTTATGCACTATCATCAGTCGTTTAATTTCATTAGGTGGCAATAAATCATCTCGCGTAGGACCCGTAAAAGCATCCTTATATCGAAATTCAATTTCACCTGATTTCCCCCCGCGGCCTGACTCGTCTTCTTCTTGCTCAGGGAATTTTTTTTTGTTTGGCATAATCACTCCATCTCACTCGCACCTAACTCATCCTTTATTATAACAAATCTGCTGGATTCTGAATAATAAACAATCTTGGACTAATCGCCTAATCAGTGTAAAATAGCACCAAAATTTAAAGCGGAAAAAACTCTATGAAAATCCTATGTGTCATCCCTAGTCGAATAGGCTCAACTCGATTATCCCGCAAGCCTTTAATCCACATACAAGGTAAGCCTATGATTCAATGGACATATGAAAACGCTTCCCGCTGTCACATTCTCACTAAAGTCGTTGTTGCCACTGACAGCACTGAAATCGCTGACTGCATACGCAAAGTCAATGGCGACGTTATCATGACAGATCCCAACTTACAAACCGGCTCTGACCGCGTCGCAGCCGTAGCTCAACATTATCCTGATATGGACATTATTATCAATTTACAAGGTGATGAGCCTTTTATTAAGCCGCTCATGTTAGAACAATTAGTTGCGCCTTATCTTGCTGGTGAAACACCCGAGATGACAACCTTAGCCTATCCTCTCGATATGAAAAATAAATATAACGATCCTGGCACTGTAAAAGTCATTACAGATATACAGGGTAATGCACTTTATTTTTCTCGTTCACCCATACCTTATTTCAGAACTGAAACCACAGCTCCCGTTTATAATCATATGGGACTCTATGCATTCAGACGAGATTTTTTATTGCATTATACAACGCTGGCACAAACACCTTTAGAAAAAGCTGAATCCTTAGAACAATTACGTGCTTTAGAAAATGGATTTAAAATTCGTGTGTGCTTAACACAAGAAAAAACTCTTGAAATAAATACACCGGAAGAATTTGAGTTGGCTCAGACGTTTGAATATATTATTTAAATATGCACCCAATCTTCTATTTTTAAATGTGGTACGCGAGAAAATTCTTTTTTATTATTGGTCACTAAAGTTAAATTTAAATATTGAGCATGCGCAGCAATCATCGTATCTAGTGAACCTATAGGTGTCCCTTTACTTTCAAGATATGCTCTTATTTTTCCATAATGGGATGCTGCCCCATCTTCAAATGGCATAATTTCTAGAGGAGAAACAAACTCCTCAAGTGCGGCTTTATTTTTTTGTTGATGTAGACTTTTATACACACCGTACATTAGCTCTGCAAGTGTGATAGATGAAATATGAATATCGCCAACGTGTAAAGTTTTAAATTTTTTTAATACATTTACTGGATTCTTTTTTATAATATAAATACACATATTTGTATCTAACATATATTTCATGAAAAAATATCTTCCCTATCTTGTTGTTTTGGTTGTTCTCGCGTATTCATAAAATCGTCGGAAAATTTACTAATACTCTCAAATAAAGGTGCCCAAGGATTTTTAACAGGCAATAAGATAATGACTTTTCCAGCTTTTTTAATAAAAACTTCATTACCCTCAAAGCGAAATTCTTTGGGCAAACGAACAGCTTGGCTTTGACCGTTTTGAAACAGCTTTGCAATTTTCATATTTATGCCCCTATTAGTATATATTAATTAGTATATACTAATTAAGCAAAATTCGCCATTAACATAAAATAGATTATTAAAAAATGTATATAGTTATATGTACAAGATCAATTTATTTGTACATATAACTATGAACGATTTCTAACTAACCCATTGAATAATATTAAGGATTTGAAAGCGTCGTGTTAAACCCCTCAGAAATTCAACCTGCTGATTAGCAAATAACAACGGAGACTATTGATGTAGGCGAAGTAACACCAATAGTCTAGATCTATTATTGACCAATAATCATTGAGTTGTAGTCAATTTTTCATTATCCTATGCTTGCATTGTCGTAATAGCATTATAAAAAATGAAATGAGGTACACCATGAAAACATTATACAAAATACAAAATCAACAAGACGTACAATATTATGAGAAACACTCTGATGCTTATCACTATGCAGCAGACATAGGCGCTGAAGTTACTTCAGTACAAGCAGTACCATTAAGCAATAATTCTTATGCATTAGTTAGTGGAAACAGTTGCCGCACATTTAATCAAATGAACTCTGAATCATTAACATTTTGTGTCACTCCAGATAAAAATCAGTACCATGGTGGCGGCCTGTACTATAATTTTAATGCCCTACGAAATCAACCGAATGGCAACTGCCTCGTTTATACATCCTCAGAGACCACAGGCGATAGTGAGTATTCTAGCGGCACAATAACAATGTATGTTTATCCTGCTGATCAGGATATTCAAACTCGAGCCTACGCATTGCATATTTCTCACCAGAATCCAGAAACACTCAAACAGCTTGTGATGCAAGAAATTCAAAAGCGCGCTCAATATGTATATAAAAATAATAATGAGATTACTTTTATTGATTTAACTCAGGCAACTGTCGTGAAAGCAATTTCTCCTCAAGCACCGCAAGCTGCTGCAAGTGCGAGAATGTTTGCCCAGAATCCATCTCATGAAGCATCTGCTTCTTCAGCAGAAGTTAGTCGTGTTGTGGCGGCAGGAACTGGAGCACCGGGTGGGTTGATTGTGCCTGACAGTCCTAGGTCTTTTAAAAATCATTGAAGCGTAGGGGTCAAATCGATCCTAAGTTTTCTGTAGCCCGGACAATGCGTAGCGTGTCCGGGAATGGATGTTAGAATCCTGCGTGCATATTATATTAAATAATATATGGGATGCTGCGCCATATATGAGCTCTGCAAGTGTTATAGATGAAATTGGGCATAAAATGCCATAACGAATAACAAATCTAATTCTTTTTAATCAAAGCAATGTATAATGATCGCATTATATTCACCCGGAGGTGCATTGATGCTGGCTAGAAGTCAATTTTTCATAAGTGCTGCTGCAGCAGCAAATGTTAACGTAGATGCTTTTAAAGCGGAATTTGCAAAACCAGAAGCCGACGCGAATATCAGAGAATGGGTGAATACTGGAGATCCATTAGCCCATCATCTCATCAGAACTATAAGTGATGAAAAACTTCCAGAACTTTTAGATGTAATGCTTACTGCTAACCTAAGCCTATCTTTATCAAATTCTAATAATTTCAGCGCTCTTTCTCAGGCTGCTCTTTATGGCAAAGTAGTCACAGTCAATTTTCTAGTTGATCGGGGATATCCTGTTAATGCTTCTAAAGACCCTGTTTTAGTAACATTGGGTGGTTTTGCGATGAATGCTGCTACTCAGTTACAGATCATTAAAAATTTAATTGAAATTCATTCGGCTAACATTGATATACAAGATATGCTTGGATACACCATTCTTATGAGAGTCGCCGACAAAAAACACTTTGAAATCATTGCATACCTGCTTTCAAAAAATCCTAATTTACTCCTTGCCGTACCCCAAGCTAATAATACTATGTTTCTTACAGCTCTCAGCTTTTCTTATAATGCTTACATTTCTGCATCTAAATCATTTTCGCTAGATGATGATTATACGAAAAATGCCAAAGCATGTTTCGATTTATTAATAAATGCTGCTCATGAATTATTTTATGCTCGCGGCCTAACTTCAACTGAGCATGAAGAGCAACTTTTAAATTCTTTGTCTGGAAAATATCATAACATTTACCCTGAACAAAATAATCATTTCTTAAAAGAAATTTTAAAAGAACGTGCTTTACAACCCGCAAAAGAACGCTTATTGAAAGAGCAAACTGCTCGCCAAACTTTTTTAATGGCCGCTCATCAAAGACAAGATGACACTCCTCTGAAAACTGCTTATTTAAAAAACTCTCTTTTCGACTCGAATACTGCAAAAATGATTTTTTCATTTGTACACGAACATTTGCCTTATACAGTTAATGAGGAGAAAGATGAGCTTTCATCAAGCGAATCTGTGAGACCACAATAAGTTTAAAAAAAATTACCTTTTCCCACAAGTAGGGGAAGGGAAAAGGTCATGGTTTTATAGACAGGACCCTGCTCTCAGTAGAGTTACACCAACTGCTCAGAGTGCAAATAATCAGGTGCCAAACACTGCCATTTGAATTTTTCTTCAATTTTTTCTTTTAATGCTTGAGACGCTTCAGGTTCACCATGCGTAATAAACACTTTACGTGGACGGCTATTGAAATTGGATAACCAATCTAATATTTCATTATAATCTGCATGCGCTGACATATTACTCAATACTTTTATTTCAGCTTTTATTGGAACAGATACCCCAAATATTTTAATTTCTGGCTTACCGCTAATAATATCTGCACCACGTGTACCTGCTGCTTGATAACCTGTAAAAACAATTGTGCTATTGGGATCAGGCGCAAATGTTTTGATGTGATGCAACACTCTACCACCTTCTAACATTCCGCTAGCTGAAACAATGATTTTAGGTGTGAGATCTAAATCTAATAATTGTGATTCTTCTTTCGTATTTATGTATTGCGCAACTTTACACACTTCTTGTGACAACTCTGCACTTAAGCGATGCAATTCAGAATATTTCACAAAAAGTTGAGTCGCATTTTTTGCCATGGGGCTATCAACATAAATAGGCACATGAGGTATGCGTCCTGCTTGCTTCAATAAATAGAGTAAATACAACATATGCTGCGCACGTCCCACCGCAAATGCGGGTATGACAACCGTGCCTGATCTCGCAATGGTACGCGTAATAATGTCACTTAACTCGTCCAGTGGATCTGATTTATTATGCAAACGATTACCATAGGTTGATTCAATCACTATGTAATCCGCTGACTGAATTTCTGTAGGTGCATGCATAATAATATCTTCGGGACGACCGAGATCGCCAGAAAATAATATACTCGTATCATAATGTGTAAACTGCACGAAGGTGGCGCCTAAAATATGGCCTGCAGGAATTAATGTGATATACGTTTCTTCATCTAATTTATAAGTTTTTTTAAAGGATAAGGGTTGTAACAGCGGCAATGTTTTTTCAGCATCTTCTTTTGTATACAAAGGCAATGCCGGTGTATGTTTTGAATAACCATTTTTATTTAAATACTTTGCTTCTTCTTCTTGTAAATATCCACTATCAGGTAAAAGCAAAGCACAAAGATCTTTTGTTGCATGTGAGCAATACACTTTTCCTTTAAAACCATTTTTTACTAACAAAGGTAAATAACCCGTATGGTCTATGTGTGCATGAGTTAAAACAATTGCATCTATTGTTTTAGGGTCGATGGGAAATTTGGTCCAGTTACGCTGTCTTAAATCTTTTAATCCTTGAAACAGGCCACAATCAATTAGAATTTTTTTATTACCTAGTGAAATTAAAAATTTTGATCCTGTAACTGTTTTTGTAGCGCCGAGGAAAGTTAATCGCATTGAATATCCTTTTCATGAATGACTATAATCACTTATCCAACTCAGTCTGTAACTCTGTCAATGAAGTAAATAAATCCGCAACAAGTCCATAGTCTGCAATCTGAAAAATAGGTGCATCTGGATCATTATTAATAGCAACTATTGTTTTACTGTCTTTCATTCCTGCTAAATGTTGTATTGCTCCTGAAATACCTATAGCAATATATAACTCTGGTGCAACGACTTTACCTGTTTGACCTACTTGGCAATCATTTGCAGCAAAACCTGCATCTACTGCTGCGCGTGATGCTCCAATTGCAGCACCTAATTTATCTGCTAAGGCCTCTAACAGTTTAAAATTTTCAGCACTCTTTAATCCTCTCCCTCCTGAAATAACAATTTTTGCTGCACTCAACTCAGGGCGAGTTGATACATGAATTTCTTCATTGATAAATGTTGATAAATTATTTTCATACACTTTTTCAATTTTTATTATGGGAGCAACTGTATTCTCTGTGAATGTTGCTGCGGAAAATGCTGTGGTACGTATAGTGAGAATTTTAATTGCATCATTTGATTGCACTGTAGTCAGTGCATTACCCGCATAAATAGGGCGAACAAATATAGTTGGTTCTATAATTTTTATAACATCTGCTATCATTGCAACATCAAGTAATGCAGCAACACGCGGTAATATATTTTTGCCAAAGGTAGTATCAGGTGCAATGATATAATCATAACTCTTTCCAACGTCTGCAATGAGAGGCGCTAAATTTTCAGCTAACTGATGTTCATAAACAGCAGATTCTGCAACTAAAACTTTTTTAATTCCTGCTATTTTAGCAGCTTGTTCAATGCTATTTTGACAAGCATTTCCTATGACTAAAATATCAATCTCATCACTAATTTGTTGAGCGGCTGTGTATGCATTCAAAGTTGATGTTTTTAAAATTTGATTATTGTGTTCTGCAATGATTAATATTTTCATGATAACACTCGCGCTTCATTTCGCAGCTTATCAACTAACTCAGCCACACTGTTTACTTTAATCCCTGCTGTTCGTTTTTCAGGTGCTGTCACTTTTAAGATAGTTAATCGCGGTTGCACATCAATTCCTAATTCCTGCACAGGAATGACATCAATCTGTTTTCGTTTTGCTTGAACAATATTCGGTAAGGAAATAAAACGAGGTTCATTAAGACGTAAATCTGTAGTGACTACAGCGGGTAATTTTAATTCTAGTGTTTCTAATCCACCATCCACTTCACGCGTCACTGTTGCAGAATGATCGGAGACTTCAATTTTCGAAATGAATGTTCCTTGCGGCCAGTTCAATAATCCTGCCAGCATTTGACCTGCTTGATTGTTATCGCTATCGATGGCTTGCTTGCCTAGAATGACTAATTGCGGATTTTCTCGTTTAACTATTTCTTGTAAAATTTTTGCAATTGCAAGAGGTTGTACAGCCTCATCCGTTTGAATTAAAATGCCTCGGTCTGCACCCATGGCAAGTGCTGTTCTAATTGTTTCTTGACAGGTTGTAGCACCTATAGAGACTACAATAATCTCACTCGCACTCTTTTTTTCCTTTAGTCGTATCGCTTCTTCCACTGCAATTTCATCAAATGGATTCATAGACATTTTGACGCTTGCAGTTTCTACTCCTGTTTGATCAGCTTTGACTCGAATGTTAGTTTTGAAATCAATAACTCTTTTCACTGCTACCAGTATCTTCATCTTGACGCTATCCCTTGCATGTTTCTCGTAGGGTGGATTAGACCCGCAAGGGTCGTAATCCACCATTCAAAATAAAGTTAATAAAAAATTAGAACATGATTTTATTTTGTATATAGTTAAGTATAGTATCCATGATTCAAGATTTATTTCAAAGAAAAGGAACTAAAATGGAAATAAAAAATTGTTCCGCCCTAGTCAGTGGCGGCGCATCTGGCATGGGAGCAGCAACTGCGCGCATGTTAAGTCAAAAAGGCGCCAAGGTTGCCGTATTAGATGTTAATTTATCAGCAGCAAAAATAATCGCTGAAGAAATTAACGGCATTGCCGTCGAATGTGACATTACAAAAACTGAAAGTATCGTTGCAGCATTAAAAGAAATTGAAATAGCACACGGTGCTGCCAGGATATGTGTCAATTGCGCAGGCATAGTAAAAGGAAAACGCATGGTGGGTCAGCATGGCCCTATGCCTATAGAAGAATTTCGCCTAGTTATTGAAGTGAATTTAATTGGCACATTTAATTTAATGTGCTTAGCTGCAGCGGCTATGCTAACACTAGAACCCTTAAATGAATCACAAGAGCGCGGTGTTATCATCAACACAGCTTCAGTCGCAGCATACGAAGGACAGATAGGTCAAACAGCTTATAGTGCATCTAAAGGTGGCATAGTCAGTATCACACTGCCTGCTGCACGTGAGCTTGCGCAATTCGGTATTCGTGTCATGACGATTGCACCTGGCTTAGTGGATACACCTATGTTGCAAAAAATTCCTGCTGATGCGCGCGCAGCATTAATAGAAAATATTCCTTTCCCGCATCGCTTAGCAAAACCTGATGAATTTGCACAACTCGCTGTACACATAGTTGAAAATGCTATGCTGAATGGTGAAGTCATACGCTTAGACGGAGCATTGAGGATGCAAGCTAAATAATACAGTGATACAATTCACGCTATGTCAATTATAGCTAAACTAAAACGATATGTGATTGGTGCACCGCTCAATCCATTTAATCCTAATGTCTTTCGGCATGTCTCACTCGTTGCATTACTTGCATGGGTGGGATTAGGTGCAGATGGATTATCGTCTTCATGTTACGGTCCAGAAGAAGCTTATATAGCATTAGGTGCACATAATACTCACCTAGCCTTATTCATTGCACTCGCAATGGCTATTACCGTTTTTATTATTTCTTTAGGCTATAACCAAGTCATAGAATTATTTCCCAGCGGCGGGGGCGGCTATAAAGTTGCAACAGAATTATTAGGCTCTTATGTAGGTTTAGTCTCAGGCGCGGCACTATTAATCGATTATGTTCTCACAATTACCGTGTCTGCTGCGAGTGGAATGGATGCGTTTTTTAGTCTTTTACCGCATTCTTATTTATCCTATAAATTTATGTCTGAAGGCATTTTAATTTTATTTTTAATGACACTGAATTGTCGTGGCATGAAAGAATCGATTAAATTTTTATTACCTATATTTTTAGGTTTTTTCATATTGCATGTAGGACTTATTATTTATGGCATCGCTGCGCATAGCAAAGGGCTTTTAACTATTATTCCTGAGACCTTGGAAGAAACAAAATATTTATCTAGCACTATAGGTTGGCTGCCTTTACTCGCACTCATGCTACATGCTTATTCTTTGGGAAGCGGAACGTATACTGGATTAGAAGCAGTTTCCAATAACGTCAATCGTCTCGCTGAGCCGCGTGTCAGAACAGGCAAATGGACCATGTTTTACATGGCAGTTTCTTTAAGCTTCACTGCCTCTGGAATCATTTTATTATATTTATTATGGCAAGCCACTCCGCATGCTGGTCTCACATTAAATGCAGTTGTATTTCATTCTATTTTGGGTGATTCACTTACCGGAAAAATTACATTAATTGCAACACTCGCGCTTGAAGCGGGATTATTATTTGTTGCTGCAAACACAGGATTCTTAGGTGGGCCCAGTGTATTATCAAACATGGCAATTGATGGTTGGGTACCGAATCGTTTTCGATATCTTTCATCTCGTTTAGTTGTGCAAAATGGCGTTATTATATTTGGATTACTGGCTTTATTGTTATTGTATTGGAGCCACGGAAGAGTTTCTTTATTAGTGATCTTATACAGTATCAATGTATTTATTACTTTTTCTTTATCTTTACTCGGACTCTGTGTTTATTGGATCAAACAACGAAATAACGCATCCAGGAATTGGCTATTTAGATTATTGTTTTCATTCTTTACTTTTGTGATTACCAGCAGTATTTTATGCATCACATTATTCTCTAAATTTCGTTCTGGTGGATGGGTAACTATACTTATCACTTGTGCTGTAATTTCTATTTGTTTATTAATTAAAAGACACTATCTTGCAATTGAAAGAAAATCCGTTTTACTAGATAAAGAATTGTACCAACCAATTTTAGAAAAAAATATTCCCTCAATTCCCATAGACCCTAGTTTACCAACTGCTGTTATTTTAGTGGGTAAAAGCACGGGTATAGGCATGCATACCTTATTATCTATTATCAGATTATTTCCCAGACATTTTAAAAATTTCATTTTTGTACGCGTAGGTATTGTTGATGTAGGTAGTTACACTGAACAAAGTAAACTGCAAAAAATGAAACAAGATGTCCCTGCCACACTGCAATATTTTGTTGATTACTGTCATCAATATGGCATTGCAGCAAAATATTATGTCGGGTTTGGAACGGATATTATTCAAGAGATAAATAAAATTTCAGAAAAAATTGATAAAGAATTTCCAAACTGCATTTTCTTTTCTAGCAAATTAGTTTTTATACATGATAACTGGATCACACGTTTGTTACATCATGAAACAGCTCTTACCATACAACGAAGCTTACACTTACAAGGTAAGGAAATGGTTGTTTTACCGATGAAAATTTAAATTTTCTTGTTTTTATTTGCTTGCTGATGTTCTATAACTAATTGAATATTGGATTTCAATTCACTAAACACCGATTCAATTGAGATTTCCTTCTTATCGAAACGTTCCCAGATTTTATTTTCGACTTCAATTAATTCGGGATAATTAGCAAGTATTAACCCTCTGTCTACAATGGCTAAAAGTTTATTTTCAACATTATAATTTGCCTTGATGTAATCATTAAGTTTGGTGCTTTCTTCATACAGTTTTGGATTTGAATAACACTGCGCTATTTCATCAGCAATTTTAATCATGGAAGGAATGAATTCTTTGTCTATTAAAGCACGTCTAGCTACCGATTGATGATCTTTCATATTGTAATTAATTTCACTATACCAACCTTGCTTTCTGGGCGTATGTCTCTTAAAAATTTCACTCTGTTTTTCTCCTATCTGAGCGATTAAATCAAAAAACTTTACAAGATTTTCTAAATGGTTTTTTTGGGCTAATTCTTTCAAAGAATCAAAAAAAACTTGCTTGTGATTAGGAATATCATAAAAAGGAATTTTATTTAATGACACGGCTTCGCTGAACGACATATCCCCTGTGCAGCCAAAAAATAATTCCGAATTTTGTTGTATTGCTTCCATATCTTGTTTAGAGAATTGTCCGCTAAAAATTCGTAACTCCTTACCTTCCCCTATAGAAACAGTTTCTATGCCTGCATCAGTAATACGGCTTATTTTTCCAATCCCATTTTTTCTTAAATTAGCGACATCAAGTATCTGACACGAAGATACTTCTATCTTTTCTTTTTGCCCATACTCATGAACTGGATCTTTTCGAGCAATCATCTCTTCTAGAGTGAAATCGAATGGGGTCACCAAGTCTATATTTTGTTTATTTTTTTCTTCAATGGCGACAACACTATTGATACCCACACACACTACAACCCAATCCCGCGTATATAAATTATATAATTTTGTTTTGCTCTTATAATGCTTCAACTCTTCTTGATCAAAAATTCCAAAAGCTTGTTTCAGCCAAGGAGATTGTATATCAGTGAGTCTGCGAGGTGTCATGACAGGAATGCTTATACCTTCTTCATCCACTGCCAAACCCATAGAAAGATTATGTCCCTTTGTATCGGGATGTTTACTGAACCCATATTCACGTAATGCACGATGATGAGTCTTCTCAAAAGCTGGCCCATTTACGCCTACAGAAATGCCTACCAAGCATCCACTTTCAATCAATCTTTTTATTTCTTTTTCTTGTACGAAATAATCGCTAGATAGAAACTGCGTGTTAAATTCATTTACCGGAAAGATAGCTTCAACGGATTTCTTATCTTTTGTTTGCAGTTGAATAACAACGTTAATGTTGCAGTCAGGCCTGGCCTTTTTAATTAACGCAGCACAAAAATAAACTTGACTGATATCACCAAAATTACCTGCTTCTTTGCAATGTAAAGTGACATTATTATTTTCTAACTTTAAACCCTGAACCATTTGAGTGTAGACATAGTCAGACAGTTGAAATTCACGCACGGATCCTTTCGAAATATTTGTTTTCTTATTTAATATTTCAAGAGTATCCATTTTTTTTGGTTGATAGAACTGACTGAATGACATGCCTACACCTCCGCCTATCCTTCAATTATAGCTTATTTTGTACTTTTCATTTTCTGTACAGCCTGTTTTATCCTAACCTCAACGGTATTTTTCTGATAACAGTATAATAATCATATAGATAGGCTGTAAGTTGTGCTGAGTGTTTTTGACGAAACTCAACAACACATGCATAAATAGCATGTATATTTATCATACATTACGGTAGTATTCCGTTTCAAATTTATATCATCTACATAGGCAAGGTGACCCATGAGTTTCTCATCACGTGATGCATTTAACGCATTTGAAAATCAACAAAAAGCCATTGGCCAGGTTTCGAGTTTAGATGATCAAGAGCCCCAAATGATAGATGTTGCAAGTGCGGGTTCGAATAGCAGTTCACCTTCAGCACCAGGACCTAATGCAGACGAACCAGAGATAAAACACGAAAAACTCAGACCTATACCAAAATTGTCGGATGACATATTAGGTGCAAATACACAATCACCTTTCTTCAAACCTTCTGCGGATGGTTTAGTCTATCAGTCAGCATTTTTTAATTTAAAAGAACACAGTGTGTTAACTCAGGTCTGTAAAGCGGGATATTTTATGTTTCAGCAACCTTTAACAGACGCTCGCCTGCCACAATTGCTTGATGCCGCAGTACGCGGTGAAAAAGATGTGGTAGAAAAAATTATTAAAACTAATCCACATCTCATGTATCTGAGTGGCAACACGGTTGATTATTCAGGTCGCACACATCAAGGAAGAACCGCACTACAAATTGCGTATGGTGCAGTGGATCGCAGCATTACTAAAACAGTTGGCATGGTTGAAATGCTAGAGGATTATTTAAGTAAAATGCCGGATGGTTATAATGAAATAGCAAGACAATATGATCAACAATTTCCTGATGGTTGGGAAGCAGCAGAAAGCTTTAGCATTACAAATGATTTGGCAGCACTTCATAAAATCATGGCTGTGATTACCTCAGCAACTCCAGAGGATTGTGCGCTCGCTCATGCTATGGATAACACTATCCAAGAGCATAACTCTGTTCTACTTAAACAAATAGTGTTAGCTGTGATGAAAGCTAATTCGAATGATGATTTTGAAATAGCATTCACTGAATTACAAAGTCATTTGCAACAAAGCAATATCATAAAAAGCGAAAATTTAAATTTCACTGTGCTCAGAGCAATCTATGAATTTAGAAATTACCTAGAACCCAAAAGAGTTTACACTACCGGAAAACATTTTAACCTTCAACTGCTTGCTGAAACAGCGCGACTTTACGATGCAAATTATGAAAGCTTTGGTAACCACTGGGAAAGCCCTAAGAACCTTTTGTGTTGGCAAAAAGTTTTCGGGTATGTACAGCGTTTTATACCAGCCTGTGATGCGCAATTGATTGCGCAATCTCTTTACTATGTTTTTGAAAAAGGTGAAAACTCCAGGCGTATCTTAGTATTTAGAAATGGCAATACTCGTTATTTTCCGGTTGATTCAAATCTTCATTATCGGTTGGGATATCATTTTGCCGCGGGGACCTACGCGGCTAGCGAGTCGCGGTCCGGCATGGATCCCAACGTGCCCATTTCAAAACTCTGTCAAGCAAAAAACATAGCTTGGCCGCGGCCGCAGTTACACGCCGGGACAATAAGAGCTGGTGTGGAGTAATGTAACACGATGCAACCTTATCCCATCTTCGAGTACTTTCTCCACAAGTGGAGAAGGTAAATAACCAAATCTTATGCTAAGATAATCGCCCACCATAGGGATAGCTTACTCATCTCAAAAGAAGAAATGGAAAATTCGGAGATTGATTTATGCAAGATAATGACATTGTTATCGTCAGCTACGCACGTACACCTCAAGGAAATTTATTAGGATCTCTGAAAGATGTTTCTGCAACAACATTAGGTGCGACCGCAATACAAGCTGCAGTGAACCGCGCCAACCTCAAGCCTACTCAAATACAAGAAGTTATTATGGGTTGTGTTTTACCCGCAGGCTTAGGTCAAGCACCTGCTCGTCAAGCTGCAATTCATGCTGGAATTCCTACAAGTGCAAATTGCATGACCATCAATAAAGTTTGTGGCTCAGGCATGAAAGCCGTCATGCTTGCTCATGACAGTTTAATATTAGGAAACAGTGAATACGTTATTGCAGGTGGCATGGAGAGCATGACAAACGCACCCTATCTCACGCTAAAAGCAAGACAAGGTTATCGTCTAGGTCATGGTGTATTCATAGATCATATGATGTGGGATGGCTTAGAAGATGCTTATGAAACAGGTAAGGCCATGGGTTGCTTTGCAGAAACGTGCGCAGAAGATTATAAATTCACACGCGAAGATCAAGATCATTATGCAACAACATCTTTAGAGCGAGCGCGTAAAGCAATTGACTCCGGCAGCTTTGCCGCTGAAATTGTGCCAGTGACAATTAAAACCAAACAAGGCGATATCATTGTAGACACAGATGAACATCCTTACAGCGTAAAAATTGAAAAAATTCCGCAGCTGCCTTCTGCATTTATTAAAAATGGAACAGTTACTGCAGCAAATTCTTCATCGATTGCAGATGGTGCAGCTGCTTTATGTTTAATGCAATTTCATACTGCGAAAAAAAATAACATCAAACCTATTGCACGCATGTTAGCTCATAGCAGTTTTTCAAAATCGCCAGATCAATTTTCAACAGCGCCTATTGATGCTATAAAATTGCTACTCAAAAAAGTATCTTGGCAAACTGATGATGTCGATTTATTTGAAATTAACGAAGCATTTTCTGTCGTAACACTTGCCGCTATGAAAGATCTTGCTATTCCACACGAAAAATTAAATGTGCATGGCGGCGGCTGTGCTTTAGGTCATCCAATAGGCGCAACAGGTGCGCGTATTATCGTGACATTGATTGCAGCATTACAAAAACATAATTTAAAGAAAGGCATTGCAGCTTTATGTATAGGCGGCGGTGAAGCGACAGCTGTTGCAATTGAACTTTGTTAATTTTATTTTACCGAGCCGAGACGGTCACAATTAGGGTAAACACGCATTTTTTGTTTATGTGTAGGTTGGGTTGAGTGCTTTTTACGAAACCCAACATAACTGAGATGAGAGAACAAAGAACGGGGGGTCAGATGAAATCTTCAAACTATTTATTTATTACTTTTATGGTTCTTCATGAATCTTTTAAATAAATAAACAGTTTGAAGATTTCATCTGACCCCTGACCCTTCATCTGACCCCTGACCCTAATGTTGGGTTTCGTAAAAAGCAACCAACCTACAACAGATTAAAGGTTTAAAAATAAATAGGGTAGCCCACTGCGGAATAGTAGAAAAACACAAAAGAGGAGTTTACATGGCAAGAGAAAGAATGGATTTTGACGTTATTATAGTAGGAGCAGGTCCTGCTGGTTTATCAGCGGCCATCCGTCTTGCTCAACTTAGTGAACAACATAATTTATCTTTAAATATTTGTGTACTCGATAAAGGTGCAGAAGTAGGCGCACATATTTTATCTGGCGCTGTGCTAGAGCCTCGCGCGCTCAATGAACTCATTCCGGATTGGCAACAAAAGAATTTTCCTTTACATACACCTGTAACACATGACGAATTTTTATTTCTCACTGAAAAAAATTCTTTTCATCTACCTACACCACCACAAATGCACAACCAAGGAAATTATATTATTAGCTTAGGCCAATTCTGTCGTTGGTTAGCAGAGCAAGCTGAAATGTTAGGCGTAAATATTTTTCCAAGTTTTGCCGCAACAGAAATTATTTATGAAGACAATCGTGTATGCGGTGTTATCACTGGTGATAAAGGTGTAGATAGAGAACATAAACCCACTGCACGTTTTCAAGCAGGTATGGAACTTTATGCAAAACAAACTTTTTTTGCAGAAGGCTGCAGAGGATCATTAACAGAAACTCTCATAGCAAAATTTAATTTACGTTCTGAATCTGACCCGCAAACTTATGGGTTAGGTATAAAAGAAATATGGGAAATGCCTGCTGAATTACACACATCAGGTAAAGTCATTCATTCCATAGGTTGGCCGCTCAATCATGCTACCTATGGCGGATCTTTCATGTATCACTGGGGAGAAAATTTACTTTCAGTCGGTTTTGTTATTGGATTAGATTATAAAAATCCTTATTTAAATCCTTATGAAGAATTACAACGCTTTAAACATCATCCAAAAAATTTACCTTTGTTTGAAAACAGTAAACGCATTGCCTATGGTGCTCGAACAATAAATGAGGGTGGATTGCAATCTATTCCTAAATTAACTTTTCCTGGTGGATTACTCATTGGATGTGCAGCAGGATTTGTGAATGTACCTAAAATTAAAGGCATACATACTGCAATGAAATCTGGCATGACTGCTGCTGAAAGTGTCTTTAATCAATTACAAAATGAAAGCTCAACATATTCAGATAATTTAAAAAAATCCTGGGTCTGGAAAGAATTATCTAATGTTCGCAATATACGTCCTGCTATGAACTTGGGATTGATTCCTGGATTATTGTATTCTGCAATTGACACTTATATTCTTCGCGGATGCACACCTTGGACTTTTCATTATAAACACACTGATAGATCACAACTTAAAAAAGCTAAAGACTGTCAAAAAATAAATTATCCCAAACATGATAATAAAATTTCTTTTGATTTAATGAATTCCGTTTTTTTAGCCAATATTCATTATGAAGAAAATCAACCTTATCATTTGAAAATTAAAAGTCGTGATGTCGCAATCAATGTTAATTTTAACGAATATGCTTCACCTGAAACTCGATATTGCCCAGCAGGTGTTTATGAGATTGTATACAATGCTGAAAATAAACCGCGTTTTCAAGTGAATGGCGGTAACTGCATACAATGCAAAGCATGTGATATTAAAGATCCCACTCAAAATATTACATGGACTCCCTCAGAAGGAGGAAGTGGTCCTGAATATGGGATGATGTAGCAATTTACAATAATGCTTGTTATGCTTTACCAAGTTAGATACTACAAGGATTGTAATATGAAACGCTTACGTTTATCACTTTTGACCCTGTCTGTTAGTTCCCTTTTTATGAGCCAAACAGTTTTTGCAGCTGCCTTTCAATTATATGAATTAGGCACGCCTATTATTGGCACTGCAGGCGCAGGTCAAGCCGCTGTGGCTAATGATGCTTCCACCACTTATTTTAATCCAGCGGGTATGACTCAATTTAAAAACTCTCAGTTTATGCTGGGTTCACAGATTGTTCTTCCATTTACAAACTTCTCAAAAAATAACAACAATACTATTACAGGTGATAATGGCGGAAATGCGGCTACCTTAATTCCTGGTTTAGATATCTATTACATTTCGAATTATTCTTCTAAATTAAAACTGGGTATCAGTTTAACTTCACCCTATGGCGGAATGCTGAATTATACGAATGGCTGGGTAGGTCGATACGTAGTTCAACAAATGCAGATGTACACCTTAGACCTTAATCCTACAGTGGCTTATCAAATAAATGATTGGGCAGCCATTGGTGCGGGTGTTACCGTTGAATATGCAAATTTACAAGAAACGATTGCTATACCGTTAATCCCATTAGTCGATGGCCAAGCTAATGTGAAACTATCAAATACAGCTGGCGGCGCTAATTTAGGTTTTCTATTCACTCCTACCCCTAATACTAAATTAGGGGTGGCGTATCGTTCTCAAATATCACATCGCTTCACTGGTAATACTACCTTTCTACGTATCAGTGATAATCCAGCTACAACATCTCGAATCATCATGCCTCAGAATATTATGATCAGCCTTGCACAAGGCGTAACAAATAATTTTTCTATTCTAGGTGATTTAGGCTGGGCCAACTGGGCATCGATGAGAAATACACTTGTTACAATTGATCGTTATTCTATAGTCACACCGTTAAACTGGACTAACACTTATAGAGTAGGTCTAGGTGGACAGTACAAAGCAACACCTCTGCTACTCATACAAGCGGGTGCTTCATATGATTCTTCACCTACTACGAGTTCCAAACGTTTACCCGATCTTCCTATGGATAGACAACTACGAATTGGTACGGGTGTTATTTATACCGTCATTCCCGCTGTGAAATTAGGTTTCTCATATGAATATATTAATTTCGGTAGTGCTAAAATCAATAACACATCTTCTGCAGGTGTTTTAGCAGGATCGTACACACGCAATTATGGCAATGTACTGCAAGCCAGTATTAATGTTGCATGTTAGAAATAGGGAAAACAACTTTCCAATCATTTTTCATGCTTATGATATGCCAATTGTTTTTCTCAGCTTCTTTAAATAAAGAGGCTGGAAAAGTTCCCACTTTAGATTGAGTATCGTAAGCATATTCTCTTTTCGCATCATCGTGATGCACCAAGAGCATCAAATGTTTTCCTGAGTTTGATTGTGTCCATTCCAACATTTGCTGATCTCCCGTGGAATTACCGAATGCAATAATCGGTTTTTTTCCTATGAACAAATCAATTGCTTCTGGTTTTCCAGCGTAATTGCTTACAAAAAGTGGTTTAACAGTTTTGATGAGTACAGGTTTATTATTTTGATAAGTATATTGAGTTGTAGTTGTTGAGCCAATCACGTGTTCAGATGGAATGTGATAAACATCTTCTGAGAAAGCACGCATGAAATCCTGACCGCCTCCACTGACAATATACACAATGAATTGATTTGCCTGCAGATAGTTAATCACTTCTAACATGGGTTGATAAACTAATTCGGTGTAATGACGTTTAAAGTGTGGATTAACGGCTGCTCTTAACCATTTTTTTATAGTGTTATTAAATTCTTCAACAGTCATTTTACTGCTGGTGACTGCAAACAGTGTTTCCATATCTTTTTTAGATAATTGCTTAGCTGGTGTTTTTAAAATAGATTTAAATGGTTCTTGTTGCTTCCATTCAGGATGACTTTGCAGAAGTTCTTTAAAACGATCTTGAATAAATACAACTTGTGTATAGAGAGGTTGTTCTACCCATAATGTTCCATCATTATCAATGGTTGCAATGCGATCTTTAGCTTGCACGTAATCCTTAGATTTTTTATCTGTTACACTTTGCACAAACTCAATAATACTTTGTTTATTAATGCCATTATTCCAAGAAGGTAAAGGATCGTTTATTTCAGCTGAGTAAGCAAATGTCGAAAAAAATATTGCACACACTAAGACAAATCGTTTAATAAATAGATCATTGCGCATACTTTTTCTCCTGTATTTTTAGTAAGCACTCAAAAACCCCGGCATGTCGTCCCGGACAAGCGCGCTGTTTAATTATTAAAAGAAATTTGCCCAAACTTATTGAATAGTTACTTTTTTTAACCTAACTTCCTAATTGTATAGACAACATTTATTTTAATTTTTTTACTTGGTTAAGAGTTATAATAAAATATCTCACCTATGTTTATTATAAATTCATATTTATAGAAGGTAATATAACATGAGAAAATTTAACAAACTCACTTACATTTTTAGCGTAATTGTAACTTTACAATTATTAGCAGTAACGGATGGGCTTGCCTTTCGTGAACGTGGTGGGTTTGATAGAAGTCACAGAGGATTTAGCAGAGATAGATCCTATCACAGAGATGCTCAACGTAGCCCTTCTCGTCAGCATGAGCAAGATGTTCATCAACGTGATACGCATACAGCTGTCGATCAGAATTCTCTTGCGCACGCTCATGATGAACATGCTCCAACGTTTTCACAACAACACCTGACTATGAACCCTCATCAAGGTATTCCCAATAATTCATTTAAAAATATGAATACAGCAACGCACAATGATCTCGCTAATCACAACTGGCAAAATAATAATAGTAATTGGAATGGACATAACAACTGGAATAATTCTAATTGGAACAATAACAACTGGAATCATAATTGGGGTCTAGAAAATAATTGGTCGAATGTGGGTTGGAATAATAATTTGTTCACTGGTGTATTAGCTGGAGTATCCGTAGGAACTTTGTTTGCGACTTATGCTCTACTTAAACAACCCATGTTTTCTACCCCTTATTATAATAATCTGGGTATTTATCCCAGCACTGTCAATACACCAACCTCCCCATCATCAAACAATGTTGTTACACCTAACAATACAACAACACCTAGCAATGAATCTTGGGTTTCAGCTAAGGATGGAAATTTCCCTGATAACTCAGTTGTCAATAATACTGAAAATGGAAAATCAACTTACTATTGTCGAACCACTTACATGAATAAATTAAATTACGGAGTTTTGGTACCACATGATGGCTGTTACATCGAAACACCTTCCGTCACAATGCGCTTTACAACTTATGAGACGTTGATCAGACAATAATGCATAAATTTTATGGCTAAATTAATTCAAAAGAATATACTTTATGAATATATTGAATGATAAACAAGGATGTTAATCATGATGAGATCTCTTAAATTTTTAAGCCTGTTAACAAGTGCAACCATTGCGGCTTCAGCAAGCGCAGCTCCCCCTCCTGCAACACCTGCTCCATCTGCCACGACCTCTAAACCTAACATACTAGTGATCATGGGTGATGATGTAGGTTGGTTTAATATAGGGGCTTATAATCAAGGTATGATGGCAACTAAAACGCCGAATTTAGATAAGCTTTCAGCAGAAGGCATGCGATTTACTGATTATTATGCTGAACCTAGCTGCACAGCAGGTCGTGCCAATTTCATCACGGGTGAATTACCGATTCGAACCGGCTTAACAACCGTAGGGCAAGCAGGTGCTGATGTAGGTATGCCAGCAAAAGCACCCACCATTGCAACTGCTCTTAGAACCATGGGATACGCTACAGGACAATTTGGTAAAAACCATTTGGGTGACTTAAATAAATATTTACCCTGCTTACATGGCTTCGATGAATTCTATGGCTACCTTTATCATTTAGATGCGATGGAAGATCCCTTCTGGCATTCTTACCCACCAGCTCTCAAAGATAAAGTGGGTCCACGTAATATGTTGCATTGCTGGTCCACTAATACTAATGATGCGACATCACAACCACGCTGGGGTGTGATTGGTAAACAAAAAATTACTGATGAAGGCGCATTACCCCCTGAGAGAATGAAGACAGTGGATGATGAAATTCTCGCTAATACTTTTAAATTTATGGATAAAGCCAAAGCAGATGGTAAACCCTTCTTCGTTTGGTTAAATCCAACCCGCATGCATATTTTCACGCACTTATCTGACAAATATAAAAAAATGATGAACTCTGAAAATGGTTGGTACACTGAAGAAGCTGGCATGGCTCAGCTGGATGATATTGTTGGTTCTGTGATGCAAAAAATTAAAGATATGGGGATAGACGAAAATACGATAGTTATTTTCACTACAGACAATGGAGCTGAAATAATGAGCTGGCCTGATGGTGCCATGACACCGTTTGCTGGTCAAAAAGGTATGGCACTTGAAGGCGGCATGCGAGTTCCTACTATTATTCGTTGGCCAGGCAAAGTACCTGCTGGAAAAATCGAAAATGGCATTATATCTGGATTAGATTGGTTCCCTACCTTAGTTGCTATAGCAGGTGATCCTAATATCACAAATGAACTTTTAAAAGGTAAGCAATTAGGTGATGCGACTTATAAAGTGCATCTCGATGGCTATGACCAAACTAAGTTAGTGACTGGCAAAGGACCTTCTAATCGTCATGAAGTTTTATATTTCACCGAACAAACATTAGGTGCAGTAAGATTAGATGATTATAAATATCAGTTTACTAGTCAACCCAATGGATGGCTGGGTGCCACGATTAAACTAGATTGGCCGCTGATTACTAACCTGAGATTAGATCCTTTTGAACGTGTGAGCACTCAAAGTATGGATTATGGGATGGGTTTTTATGCTCACGAGTTCTGGCGCTTTGTGTTCGTACAAAATGAAGTTGAACTGCTGGGTAAATCTTTTATTGAATATCCTCCTATGCAGACAGGTGCGAGTTTCAACCTGGAGGAAGTCAAGAAGCAAATCATTCAAGCAATAAGAGCTCAAGGACAGTAACTGTAAAGTGTAAAAAAAGAGGGGCTCACTGCCCCTCTTTTTTTTGAAGGTAAATATGAAAATTGAAAAATTAAGTCTCATTACTCTCATCAGCCTTAGTGTATTTATCATTATCGGTGCTCTACTCAATCATCACTCTACTCACAAAGGCATGGTGTGGATTCCTGGCGGTGAATTCATGATGGGCAGTGATAGTCATCTTGCTAAAGCCAATGAACGTCCTGCTCACCTCGTGCGTATAAACGGATTTTGGATGGACCAAACAGATGTAACGAATGCCCAGTTTGCAGCATTTGTAAAAGCAACTCATTACGTCACGACAGCGGAACAAAAACCTGATTGGGAAACATTGAGAGTACAGTTGTTACCTGGCACACCTAAACCTTCTGATGAGCAGTTGGTGCCTGGTGCAATGGTTTTTGTCGGCACAAAAAACGCTGTGCCATTAGATGATGCTTCTCAATGGTGGCGCTTTGTACCTCAAACAAATTGGCGTCATCCTAATGGGCCTGACAGTAACATAATCGGTAAAGAAGATTATCCTGTCGTGCAAGTTTCCCATGAAGACGCAATTGCTTATGCAAAATGGGCTAAAAAAAGATTACCCACTGAAGCAGAGTGGGAATTTGCTGCTAGAGGAGGGCTGCAACAAGCAGATTATGCATGGGGTAATGAATTGCAACCCGGAGGTAAACGTATGGCCAATACGTTTGCTGGCAAGCAATTTCCTATCGTAGATCCACAACATGAATCGCTGATAGGAACATCAAAAGTCGCAAGTTATCCAGCCAATGGTTACGGTCTTTATGATATGACAGGGAATGCCTGGCAATGGGTTGCTGACTGGTATCGTGCAGATGCTTTTGTGCAAGAAGCTCAAGGGGCAGAGCCTATCAATCCACAAGGCCCTAAAGATTGTTTCGATCCCTCGCATCTATCATCAACACCTGTAGACGCACCAAAACGAGTAACTCGCGGAGGATCATTTTTATGTGATCCCAATTTCTGTGTAAGCTATCGCCCTAGCGCGCGTCGCGGAGTAGATCCTTATAATCCTATGTCGCATATTAGTTTTCGATTAGCGAAATCTGATTAAATTATAAATAATTGTTGGTTGGATTGAGTGCTTTTTACGAAACCCAACGTAACCTTATAACAAGGCCTCTAAAATAGTATTTTTATTTTTTTCTATCCAAGCTTGCACGACTTCTTTAGTGACCTGACTAAATTGCGGAATATGAAATAATGTTTTAACACCACTCCATTTTTCAATAGTGTGTTGGTTTGCATGATTTAGTTCCCCTGAATACACCACGCCCTTCACTTTCAATTGTCTATGCAATAACGCTTCAATGGTCAACAAAGTATGATTGATAGTACCTAAGGTTCCGCGCGCAACAACAATAACAGGCAAATCTATTTGCTTCATTAAATCAAGCATAGAAGTGTCCTCAGTCAAAGGAACAAAAACTCCGCCTGCACCTTCAACAACAAGTTGATTATCTGTAATAGGTTTTTGTAATGTTGCGAGATTAATTCTAGTACCGACTAACGCTGCAGCTTGATCCGGTGCTAAACAGGATTTTAATAAATAATTAGTGGGATAAATTCGATCTTTTGGTAAATCTATCAAGTACGCAACTTTTTCTTGATCTGACATATCAGATGCAATACCCGATTGAATAGGCTTCCAATATGAAGCATTCAATACTGAAGTAATAACAGCCGAAACAATCGTTTTACCAATATTAGTATCTGTGCCTGTAATAAAAAATCCACTCATGAGTTTAAGCAACATCCATAAAAAATTTAAATGAGTACTAGTATACTACTTTTGATGAATCTCTGTTTTGATTTTTTTTAAAACATAAAAAAACCCAACATCCAGTCACTATGTTGAGTATGTTAAGTAAAAAAATTTATTCTGTATGATTATTTTTACGATTTTTTGTAATGTGATGGGCAATGAATCCATCATCTGCAATGCCTCCAAAAAAATGCACCATATCACCTCGTTGGAGATCGGCAAAATGCGTTTGTGTTGGTTCAGGTGTAGCTAAATTAAAATAATATTCATTTCCATCTATAGATTGAATAAACCCATACCCTTCATCAGTAAATAATTTACTAATGTATCCAGCATTAACACTCTCATGTGTTTTAACATCGCCCCTGCGTTTACCTCTATATGTTTCCAACTTACGTAATACAGCATCAAATGCATCGCGTATAGCCACATAAACATCTTCATCTAATTTATGATTAACGACTAGCTCTTTTCCAGGCACTGTTAAATCAATACGTACATTGAATAACTTGCCTTGACGTTTATGTTTTTGAGGAACTTCAATCACTATGTGGCAAGTATTAATATGATCATAATATTGAGTCAATTTTTCAGCTTTTTTACGTATATGATCTTCTAAGGCAGGTGAGTTGGGCATATCGCGGATAACGATCTTAACTGGTTGCATAATGACCTCTCCTTTATTCTTCTATGTATGAAGACTTACACTATCATTATAGCCAATATATGAACAATATTCTCGGTTATGGGGCTATTTAAAACGTCAGTTATCCGTATTTTTTTATAACTTATTGATAATTATTCGGATTTACCCCTGCTTTCAAAATATATTTTTATTTTTCTGTAGCGCATAATTTACACTCTTAATGATGTAAACAACACTATAAGTGCAATATCACCGGCATGCGGGTAATATAACAACCCTTCAATTGCTAAATAGCGTATACCAAAAATGAATATCGCCAAAACACGTAGTAGAAAGATGAATTATTTTTATTTCTTCATAAGAACTTTTTGTTTTTATTCAATATTACAAATTTCTGCCTGTAGTACCTATAATCAAGCAACCCATCAATATGTTACTGAAAATTTCAGCAAATTATCTCCACATTATGTGCCAACTCAACAAGGTCAAATTGAATATTATATCTCTGGCAGTGGAACACCGATTCTATTAATTCCTGGTTACGCTACGGATGTGTCTAGCTGGAACAGTGAATTTCTCGCCGCATTAGCTCAGCATCATCAAATTATCATTCCTAATAATCGCAATGTTGGTGGGTCACATATATTATCAGCTTCATATCAAACTGAAGATTTAGCGAATGACACATATCAATTAATTCAAAAAGTAAGATTAAAAAAACCAACTGTGATTGGTATCTCTATGGGTGGCATGATAGCGCAACAACTTGCTGTTCTTCATCCGAATGCATTAAGTCATTTGATATTGATCAATACATCCATTGCGGGTAAACACGCTGTGCAACCAACACCTGCTGTGCAAAAGAAATTGCTAGGCTTATCAAAATATAAATTAGGATTTTATGTGTCCGCAATTGATTTGTTTTTTCCACCATCATGGAAGATGCAAATGTCATACTCTTTAATAGTTAATCGTTTTAAGCCACAACATCTCACTGAGATTGATCCTGGTTCTATCATGCCTCAACAACAACATCTGATTAGGCACTGGCTTGATGATAATGCAACAGCGAAGAAGATCAGCGAATTACATATGCCAGTATTAATTTTAAATGGTCAATCTGATATTGTCATTCCACCAGTCAATAGTGTTATTCTTGCTAATGCAATACACCACGCTCAATTAATTCGCTGGAAAGATGGCGGTCATGCAATGATTTATCAGTATCCCCAAGAGATGGCTAATAACATAAATGATTTTATTACTGCAAATTAAGCAAGAGTATAAACTCACACAGATGAACTTAACTCTTTTTCTAACACAGAAAAATAGTTATCTATAGCAGCTTCATTCACATCTTCTAACGTTGCTGGTTGCCAAATTGGATTTTGATCTTTATCAATTATAGCTGCGCGTACCCCTTCAAAAAAATCATGATTGTTGATAAAGCGATTTGTTAATCTATATTCTAAATCCATGCACTCATCAAAATTTAATTTTGACCCTTGTTGCAATTGTCGTAATGTAATTTTTAAACTTGTTGGTGATTTTGTTTTTAATTCATTTGCGACTTGCTGACACCACACATCAGGATAATGATCTAATGCAGTAATAATGTCTTCTACAGTTGCTTTACTAAAACATTTTTCTATTGCAAGTTTATGTTGAACTAAATGAGAGTCTTCTACAGTGACTGCAAAATTATTTATAATTTCACAAACCACTGCATCCGCATTTTTTTCCAACGAAGTCGATGCGAGCAAATTGATTATGTTAAGCAATGAATCTTCTTCTACAACTTGATCAACTAATCCTAATGCTAAACAATCATTATATAAAATCTTAGCTCCACTCAAACCAAGATAGTATCCCATTTTATTTTTTAATCTTGGTAAAAAATAAGTAGCGCCCACGTCTGGAAAAAATCCTATGGCTGTCTCTGGCATAGCGAAAATTAAACGTTTAGTGGCGACTCTATGAGAACCATGTATAGATAAGCCTACTCCTCCACCCATAGTGATGCCATCCATCATCGCGATATAAGGTTTAGGGAAATGATAAATTTGTTTATTTAATTTATATTCATCACCAAAAAAATTAATCAACTCAGGATTTTTTGCAAGACCTTGTTCATAGGCATAACGAATATCACCTCCTGCACAAAATGCTCTTCCTGCTGCCGCACGTATTACAACTGCTTTGATATGACTATCATCTTGCCATTTTGTGAGTTGTTGAGTAAGAGCGATAAACATAGCATGATTAAGCGCATTCAATACCTGTGGTCGATTTAATGTAATAATACCTAAATCGCCTTTTTCTCCAGGCATACGTGTAAATAAAATTTCTGATGTTTCATTCATTTTTTTATTCTCCAATAAATTTTGGGCTGCGCTTTTCAAGAAAAGCTTCTACTCCCTCAGCTTTATCTAATGATGCACAACATAAACCAAAATGTACGGCTTCTAATTCAAATGCATCTGCTAAAGATAAATCAAAACCTTGATCTATCACATCCATAATACTTTGAATGGCTAATGGCGCTAAGTTTAGTAAAGACTTTGCAATTTCTGTAGCGCGGCTTAATAAATTTTCTGGCTCTACCATTTCAGTAATTAATCCCCACTGTAAAGCGTCTGGTGCTTTGATCATTTTACCTGTGATACACATATCCAGTGCTCTGCCTTTTCCAATTAATCTTGCTAAACGTTGTGTACCACCAAAACCAGGAATGACACCTAATTTTACTTCAGGCTGCCCAAAACTCGCTGTTTGTGCGGCTATACGCAGAGTCGCGGCCATTGCTAGTTCACAACCTCCGCCTAAAGCAAAACCTTGAATAGCAGCAAGTGAAGGTTTGCCTAATTGTTCTAAGGTACGAAAGATCATTTGGCCTAGTCTTGCAAATCGTAATCCACTTTGACTTTTCAATGCAGCAAGCTGTGTAATGTCAGCGCCAGCACAAAATGCTTTGCCTTCACCTGTTAATAGTAATGCTTTTATTTTCGGATTTTTTTTTGCCTCAAGTAACAACGTTAATAATTCTTGCATAAGGTCTGCATTTAAAGCATTTAAGGCCTGAGGTCGATTTAAACTGATATGTAGAATATGCTCATCTATATAATAAGTTTTTATCAGATTGCTTGAACTTTCCATGTTGACTCCTGTTGTTTTTAACTGATTTGACCTTTTTATCTTGTTTAATCTATTCTATAACCTACTGATATAGATGAAAATTTATATTTACAAGCAGTTTTTGTAAATTATTTTTACAAAAACTGCGCTCCCTCTACGTTAATGTTTTATAATGAATTATATAATTAAGAAACTAAATAGATTAACGATCACGGATGACCTCTCACAAATTTTTTTGGAGAGAGCTATGAAAAAAGTTATCTATACCCTTCTAATATTCACTTTTATTTCCGCCGTATTTGGCATCACATACGCCTCCGGTATTTATGGTTCTAAATTTTGTAAACATTCTGAAAAATTTTCTTGTTACACCGTTAAACGCGGAGATACCTGGGAAAATCTTTTTAAAGATTCAGAGACTGAAGCATTTGTTAAGGATTTAAACCGCTTAGGTAACCGTTTAAGAACAGGCATGGTCATTGCTGTGCCTAGAAATCTTAATGAGAATAACATAATGGATATTTCTCCTTTTGATCTTCAAATTAGCCCCCCTGGAGAAAAAATTATTTATGTTTCTTTAACAACTCTCGCATGGGGCGCTTATGATGCTCAAGGTACTTTATTACGTTGGGGCCCTATCTCTAGCGCCAAAGGCTATTGCCCAGACCTACATTCCAGATGCAATACGCCTGTTGGAAAATTCGCTATTTATTACAAACAAGGTGCGGGTTGCAAATCAACAAAATTCCCTATAGGTAGAGGTGGTGCGCCTATGCCTTATTGCATGTTTTTTAAAGGTGGATTTGCGATGCATGGCTCCTATGATATTCCAGGTTATAACGCAAGTCACGGCTGCATTAGAATGATTGTTGATGATGCAAAATGGTTGAATGAAGAATTTGTCGGTTATGAAAAAATTCCAGTTATCATTAAAAGAGACTCTGATAACTGATATCCCAATTCCCGGACACGCTGCGCTTTGTCCGGGCTACAAAATTCCTCTATTGATGTTGCGTGGACAAAGGCGTGCAACGCCGTGTCCGCGTGGTTTTCTAGTTAATAATATATGCTGCAAATTCCTTTTCAGTATTTTTAGATCGGCTGATCACTGCAAGATAAAGAATGATAACACTAAATATAGCAATGATTAAAAAGTCCCATCCAAATGTAATTATATTTTTTCCACCAAAAACTCCAAGATAAGAAATGAGTGTCAACCCACACAAATAAGGGATAATCCAACCAGCTGCTTTAAAACCCAATGCACTAGCCTTTAGTTTTCCACGCAAATAAGCGCCTATAAAAAATATAAACCCTATGCCCAGAGCAATCGCCAATTTATAAACAGTTTCCCAGCCCGTCCAATAACTGAGTAAATTACAAAAATAAAATGCCAACAGGCAAATGACGTTAGAAAAAGGTAATCGAAAGTGACGCTTCTGATTAGGTAATTGTAAACGCAAGCATACTAAGGCTATAGGACCTATAGCATATGAAATAACCATAGCAGAAACTAAGAAACTCACCATTGCCTGCCAGCCAGGCAAGGGTAAGAATAAAAACATTCCTACAGAAAAATTAGTCATAATTGCCCAAACTGGAAGTTGTTGTTTATTCAGTTTGGATAAAGCTGCGGGTACATAACCAATTTGGCTCATTGCATATAAAATTCTTGCCGTCGAGGTGACGTATATTAACCCTGCGCCTAAAGGTGATATTGCTGCATCTACGTACAACAATTTTAATAACCAAATCAGACCCAATCCTGCTGCTAGCCCGGCAAATGGACCTACATCACCTACAAACGTCAAATGCTGCCAGCCATGCTCTAGTGCGGAAGGTTTCAACGCTCCTATAAAAGCAAATTGCAATCCCATGTATAAAACCAAACAACACAACACAGACCCAACAATGGCAATAGGAATGGCTACAGCATACTTTTTTGCTTCACCAGCTAATTCAACACCATGTTTAAATCCAGTAAAAGCAAACGCGATACCTCCTGAGGCTACAGCAGCTAAAATAGCTTTCCACCCAGTTAAGGAGTGTATTGTGTCTGTTATTCCTGAAAAGTTTGCAGGATGAAAATTTACTTTTATTAACATGACTATCGTTAAGATAATCACGATTACCTTAAATATAAATAAGACAAAATTAAAACGGATTAAGCCTTTAAAACTAGCAATATTGATGACACATAAAGCGAGCATTAATACGGTTGCCCAACATAAGCCTACGTGAGTTAATAGCGGCACCCCATCCACTTGATGGGTCAGAGAAGAAAAATACGTAGAGGCATATTGCAAAACAGCTTGTACTTCAATAGGAGCCATCGTTAAAGCAGACAACCATGCCACCCAGCTTAAGGTAAAGCTTGTTAATGTACCGTGACTGAGTTGAGGTATTTGTGCGGTCCCTCCGGCAACAGGTAATAAAACAGATAACTCAGCAAAAGTCAGAGCAACAAGAGCTGTCGCAAAACCTCCAATTAACCATGCAATGATTGCGGCAGAGCCTGCAATTTTAGCCGCATAGAGAGGTGCAAATAACCAAGCCGAGCCTATCATTCCATTGATGCTGAGCAACAATAAACTGAGGGGTGTAAAACGGCGGTTCAACTCCATCTTTAATTATCCTTAAGTATTATGAAAAAATAACCATACGATAAAGCAGACCCACTAGGATTCCACTATGAAAGAAGAGCCTCAAAAATTGTTATCTCAATTTAATCTTTAATTGTTCCTGTTTCCAATGCTTTTGCAGGAGTGGGCGTAGGTTTCTTCGCCTGACTTTTAATTTTACGTGATTCAATTGAATAATTCGCTTCTTCAGCTGTCACTACGCCTGCAGTATTTCCATCTAAATCAATACGTTCCGTACCTTCGAGCATGCTTTTGTGATAAGCAGGAGAATTAACGTAGTAAGCAATACTGCTAACCATACAAGCCTTATCCGAAGTAACTATATTTTCTTTGGTACTTAATAGCTTCACCAGATCTTGTTTAATACCAATTTTTAAGGGCTGCACTTCTTTAATATTTTTGAAACATAAAGGAAAGTGTGCTTTTAATAATTCTACGCCATATTGAG
Source organism: Gammaproteobacteria bacterium (assembly GCA_031291255.1). Lineage (GTDB taxonomy): Bacteria > Pseudomonadota > Gammaproteobacteria > DSM-16500 > DSM-16500 > UBA5158. Next base: position 38,935 of record JARLJN010000062.1, on the reverse strand, counting down.
CGTGCTCTAGCCAAGCAGGTTTTTGCTTAGTTGTTTTTTGTTTAGAGGGAATGTTAGGTTTTGCTTTAGGTGAAGCGGTTGGTGGATTTTTTGAATGAGAGTGCTTTTTTTCTGATGATTTTTTTTCTTTCTCATCAGAAACAGACGTCAATCCTAACGACAAAGCTTGTAATTGCTCCTTGATACTTGCGTTACTCAAATTCATCACTCCTAAGATTAAATTATGAGATAGATATTTGATAATCTATCCATGTCGCAAAATACACTTTACTATTTTTGAATTTTTAAATGTTAATTCGAAAAATTTAAATTATTCATTCGACCTTATCTTCATTAACACCCTACTTTAATGATTTCTATAAATTAAATCAATAATAAACACAATAGAGAGTAGACTTTTCTAGCTAAATAATGTTAGATTTTACAGTCTTGAAAAAAAACCAAATGAGGAAATCCACACATGCCACGTAAAAAAGTTGCAAAGACTGCTAAAACAACAAAAAAAGTTAACACTAAGTCCCGCCCAAAAGCTATTGCACTATCCGCTGTAGATTTAATGGAAAAAGAATTTAGCTCAACCCCTGCGAAAATTATTTCTCAATCACGTAAAGATCTAGCCAGCTTAAAACAACAAGAAAAGAAGCTGAAAAGTGAATTGAAAAAAGCTCAAGCTCAAAAGAAAATTGCTAAAAACAAACGTGTGACCTTAACTGCTAAATCTAAATCAAAAAGCACTGCAGCCACAAAAAAACTTTTAGCTACCGCCAAACAAGCCTACGATAAAACAACACATGCTGTCACAGATCTTTCAGATCGTTTTGATGCAGTAAAAAAACAAACTAAAGAATTAGCTGCTAAGCAAGCGCGTTTCTCTGCACTCGCTAAACTCATCGCTCAATTTGAAAAACAATGGGAATTAAAAGCGAAAAAATCATCTGCTGCTTCCAAACCTAAGAAGAAAACAAAAAAGTCTAAAGTTTCTGACAAATCTTCTCACGAAATGACTACATTAGAGAACTTCGTTGAAGCACCAATGGCGGTTGAAACTGAAGAAAATGCAGAAGCATAATTGATTATGAACTCATATATGTTATTTCTACTTTAAGATCAAGGAGTCGCTATGAATAAGTCTCAGCTTGTTTTAACGATTGCATCTAAAGCTGAAATTCCGCAATCTAAAGCAGAAAAAGCACTTGCGGCTGCATTAGAAAGTATTGTGGATACACTTACAAATGGTAAGACTGTATCTTTGGTGGGCTTTGGTAGCTTTGGTGTGAAAAAAAGGTCTGCTCGCAAAGTGCGAAATCCACAGACTGGCATAGAAATGATCATTAAAGCTGCTACTGTACCCTTCTTTAAAGCGGGGAAGAATCTTAAAGATATAGTAGATTCTAAAGACGCTTAAGTTATTTAGTTCTAAACATTAAGCTCTCATATAAAATGAGAGCTTATAAGACTTCCTCATTATAACTTTTCACTATCGTTATTAAGCACAAGTCATCACATGGAGTTTATTTATGGTAGATAAAATAGCTACAGCAGAAACATTAGACAGCATCACCTTAAGACAAGCTGTTAAAGATACATTACGTAATTATTTTTCAAATATTGGATCAGAACAGCCCGTTGATTTTTATTCTATCTTATTAGAAGAAATTGAACGGCCATTGTTAGAAACACTTATTAATCATACTCATTACAATCAAGTTAAAATGGCAACTATCCTTGGAATATCCAGAGGAACATTGCGTAAAAAGCTAAAACAGTATGGCATGTTAGACTAAGCTACAGATCAAGTAAGCTTTACATCTTCTTCAGTTGTAAAGCTTATCTTGTATTGCTACTTTAAAACGGTAAATTTAAATAATCTATTGTGGTATTACGATGGTAGAAACCCAAGGCTCACTCGTCCATACAGAAGACATAACTGTTCGTTGGTGCGATATGGATGCATTTGGGCATGTTAATAATAGTGTCTTCTTCTCGTATTTTGAATCTACAAGAATTGCATGGTGGAGAACTATTGCCCCCACTAATGTTGATTGGCAAGATCAAGGACCCGTTATTATCAATGCTGCATGTACTTTCTTAAAACCCATTATTTACCCTGAAAAACTTATTATCCAACTTTTTGTGGGCCCTCCTGGACGCAGCAGTCATGAGTGCTATTACAAAATCATTTCTCAAAATGACACTTCCCTATGCTATGCTGAAGGTTCAACTAAAGTTGTCTGGGTAGACCGTAAATTAAATCGTTCCATCCCTTTACCTGACTATATTGTGAAGAATTTACCTCAAAGTAAATAAGGTCAACTATCAAAATGACTCTTCCTATCGAACCAGAACAATTAAAAAAATTTGGGTTAACAGAAGAGCAAGCAAAACAGTTAAATACGATTATTCAAGAGCAACCTCCTGCCCTAGCCTGGAAAAAAATTTCGAGTCACATCTTAAAACCTTCTATGCCCTTTGCATTACATTTATTTTTGTTTTCTTCTCTTTTCTCGAAATGGCGAACACACCCTGAAGCAGCGCCTGCTTGGATACCAGACCAAGAAACGATGACAAATTCGAACATCTCACTCTTTATGAAAGAATTAAACTTACAGTCAGTTCAAGAATTACAAGAGTGGTCTGTTGATCATTATAAGGAATTTTGGCAGCGAGTTATTCAAAAATTAAATATAAAATTTAAAAAACCTTACACAGAAATTTGTCATTTAAAACATGACACTGAATTTCCAAAATGGCTAGTCAACGCAAAATGGAACATCATAGACTCATGCTTTGACGCACCCTCTTCTTCTATCGCTGTCACTTACTTAGATAATAAAAATCAAATTCAAAAATTATCTTATGGCGAACTTCATTTACGCGTAAACCAAGTTGCAAACAGCTTAATTAAGCAGGGTATTACTAGTGGTGATGCAATTGCCATTATTATGCCTATGACAGTAGAGGCAGTTGTGATTTATTTAGGTATTATTGCTATGGGCGGTATTGTTGTTTCTATCGCAGATAGTTTTTCCTCAGAAGAAATTTCCACGCGATTAAAAATAACTAACACGACTGCTATCTTCACTCAAGATTATATCTTACGCGGTACCAAACAAATTCCTTTATATGAAAAAATATTAGCTGCAAATCCCCCGAAAATTATTGTGTTACCTTCTACAGAAAAGATTATTATTTCTTTAAGAAAAGGAGATATCGAATGGAAAAATTTTCTATCTCCTAACACATCATTCACTACGTTAGCACGCGATTCTATGGATCCCTGTAACATTCTATTTTCATCAGGCACAACAGCCGTTCCTAAAGCGATTCCATGGACACACTCAACTATCATTAAAGCTGCGAGTGATGCCTATTTTCATCAGAATATACAACCCCATGATGTGCTTGCATGGCCAACAAACTTAGGCTGGATGATGGGTCCATGGCTAATTTTTGCTGCTCTTCTGAATAAAGCAACTATCGCAATTTATGCGGACACACCTAACGAACGTCCATTCGGTGAATTTATTCAAAATGCGGATGTGACTATGTTAGGTATAGTTCCTACCCTAGTCTCAGCATGGCGTCATAGTCATGTCATGGAAAATTTAGATTGGCATAAAATTAAAGTATTTAGTTCTACAGGTGAATGTTCTAACTCAGAAGACATGCTTTATCTTATGTCACTCGCTGGCTACCGGCCTATTATAGAATATTGTGGCGGCACTGAAATTGGCGGAGCCTATGTCACTTCCACTGTTATTGAACCTAATTATCTTTCTGTTTTTTCAACTGCTGCATTAGGTACACGCTTTCTATTGTTAAATGACAAAGGTGAACCTGACCATCTTGGAGAAGTTGCTCTAGTACCTCCTGCATTAGGTCTCTCTACCCAGCTCATCAATGCAGATCATCATCAAATTTATTTTGATCACATGCCTAAATCACCTGACGGAAAATTACTACGACGTCATGGTGATCTTTTAGAGCAACTGCCCAATAAAACTTATAGGGTATTGGGACGCGCAGACGACACTATGAACTTAAGTGGCATTAAAATCAGTGCTGCGGAAATCGAACGCGCGATTACAGGTGTTGAAGGTATTGTTGAATCGGCTGCCATCCCAGCGACTCCCCCTGCCAGTGGCCCCACACAATTAATTATTTTTGCGGTGACTGATCAGCTTCTTGAAAAGAATAAGATTATGTATGCTATGCAAAAAAAAATTAATCATCATTTAAATCCTTTATTTAAAATTCATGATGTTATTTTTGTCACTGAATTACCTAAAACAGCTTCCAATAAAATCATGCGCAGAGTACTTAAAAATCAGTATCAAACAACACATTGATGCCTTGAAAACAAGCTTTCATTTTATTAAAATTTATTGTGTTTTTTTTAGGAGAAAGGTATGAACAAAAAACTAAAGTTACTCTCAGTCATCTTAATTTCTTTGTGCTCTCAAACAATTTTTGCAAAACAAATTAATTTATATGAGCAACCCAAAGACACTTCTAAAATAGTTTCATCCATAGATTCAAATAATAATATGGTTCCCATTTTTACTCCCAAAGAAGGTGATTGGATCAAAATTGGTAATCCTAGCAACGGAGATGTAGGCTGGATCAAAGTGACCGAATTAGATAACGGATCGTCTTTGATCTCAACTCGATTTTCTATCACTCAACAGACTATCAACACATCTAAAGGCCCTAAGACATTACAAACCATTCAATTCAGTCTTCCACAGGCTCCCACAAAAGATCAAACCAAAGCTATGCTCAAACAATTTGAAATTCAACAGCAAGCCATACAAAATAACATCATGAAAATGATGCATGATATGTTCATTTCTTTTGATATAAATGATGATACGTCTACTAAAGTTACACCTGCAAAAAGTACAACAACCACAACTAACGTTGAAACTAAAAAAGCAAAATAAAATCGCTGGTGAGCATATCTATGCATACAGCCACTACTATCCCTAGTTAATCTACAAACAGCCTCAGGGCCTTTAAATTGCCCTAAGACCATAGTTTAGTGTGCGGGGGTCCTGTCTAAAAAGCCATGACCCTTTTCCTTCTCCCGCTTTGCCCGCAGGGCGGATGAGAGTCGTCAAGTAACTCGTGTTTAAGCGAAGAAGCCCTCCATTCCGCGCGGAGCTTTCGAGCACGGTGGGTGTTGGGTTTCGTAAAAACGCTCAACCCAACCTACAAGCGACAGGACCCCGCTCACTAAACTAAAACTTTAAACCCTTCTGACCACGTTAGAATTATTATAAATTCATCTTTATTATTTCTAATCCTGTAAGCGTCTCAATCATTCCCGTATCAGTCACAATAGAATGCAAAATCATCCTGAATAAGTCACATAATCATCCTGCATATGTCACACTTAATCCTGTAAGCGTCACACAAAATCCTGAACATGTCACACTTAACCCTATAAATATCAATACTAACAATAAGTTACATACCCTAAACTAACTATTAAAATATATTAAACAATACTAAACGTTTGTTTAATTTTTCATTTACAGAAGCAAATAGCTCTATTAACTTGAGCATAAGCATATGTTATGCTCGTGCATAACATAATATAAAATCAACCATAGGGATTCGGTTATGACAAAAATAATCGTTAATGCAACACATAAAGGCGGCGAAGGAAAAACCACTAATTCCATCATGCTTGCAGAATATTGCGCTTTGATTAAAGGCTTAAAAACTTTAATTATTGATATGGATCCTCAAGCAAATTTTTCCGGCAGATATATTCAAATGGAATATGATCCAGCTTATCGTGGCGGCAAAATTCCAGCTATTCACCCTGATTTTGATCCTACAACTGACCATGAATGGGACGGAAGAAGTAGTATTGCTAACATATTCTACGGTGAAGAAGTTATCCCTTATCCTACAGCTATTTCTAATCTTGAATTATTACCCGCTCATTCCCATAAATTGCAAGAAGCTGAAGCAGTTACAAAAAATGACGTATTAGAAAAAGTACATTTACAATTAAAACGATTTTTAGAATTGTCAGACGTACGTTCAAGTTATGATGTCATTATTATTGATACACCTCCTTCTAAAGGTCCTTTAACTATTGCTGCCATCAAAGCTGCAACACATATCGTTATACCTGCTCAAATGGAACAATTTTCAATTGAAGGTATTTATGGAATGTTACAATTGTGGAAGCAAGAATCTTATTATAGAACAAAAGATAATCAAATTGAGCTTATTGGTATTTTACCTAATCAAGTTAGAGATATAAAATTACATAAGCATTTTTTAGAAGGTTTAAAAATGATGAAAGGTGTTTCTGATTATGTAATGCCTAGAGTCATAAAAAAACGTGCTATTTATACTGAAATTCTCGTAGAAGACGCAAATCCAAAAAGTATATTTGATTTACCGAAAACAAATATTGCTCGTCAAGAATATGAAGCAGCCTGTCAATATATCATGGAGAGGGTTTTTACTTATGGCAAAGAAAAAAGTTTTTCAAATTAGTAATGCATTAACTGAAGGTTTAGAAGAAACGGTTACAGCAGCTCATAATTATAATGGTGAGTTACGTGTTGAAATTATCCCCCTAAAAAAAATTGAATTAGATCCTGAAAATCCTCGTGATTTAATCCTTACTTTTGAAGATTTATATAATGGTATTGATAAAGGTGATAAAAACTATCTACGAAAATTGTCTGAAAAAAATAGTTTATTATCTCTTTCAAATTCCATCAAAGATCAAGGCATTATAAATCCCATTCTTGTCTACAAACATGGCAATAAATATCGTCTAGTAGCAGGTGAACGCCGTACATTAGCCTCAATATTATCTGATAAATCCGATATACAAGCTAAGATTCTCGATTCTAAGCCCACAGAATTAAAAATTAGCTTACTTCAATGGGTAGAAAACGTAGAACGCAAAGATTTATCTTTATGGGAACGTTTAAAAAACCTAGAGAAAATTATTTATTCCTATTCCACAGGCCAAAATATTCCTCTTGATGAAATCACAGCGACAAATTTAAGTCATTTATTAGGATGTTCTTTACCACATGCAATGAATTATATTGCTGTTTTAACGGCAGATAACAAACTTAAGACGTTAATTCAACATAACCAATTAAAGAATTTAGAAAAAGCTGCATTATTGGCAACTATACAATCGCAATCCACTAAAGATACCGCAATCGAAGCTTGTTTGGCTGGAGCAACTTTAAAAAAATTGAAAGGCATTTTAAACCAAGAGAAACAATCTAAATCTATACTTAAACAACCCATTATTTTAAAAGGTAGGGGTAGACAAGCTACGTTTGTAAATCTTGGTACTACAAAAAAAGTTCAAGTAGCAAAATTAATTATTGATTCAATATTAGATAACGCAAAAGTAACCCATTTGAAACCCCATTTTTCGGAATTAAATTGGTCTGACTACAAATCTATTAATCATGCATTTAAGCAATTGCTTGAAACATTAGAACAAATCGAAGCATAGGTAGAATAAAACATGGAAACAAAAGCAAAAATCACATTTGTATTACCCGATAATCTACAACAAGAATTTCGTGCACAGATAATTAAAGATGGTTATGACCTGCGCGGTAAAAGTAAGTGGATTTCTGAGGGAATTGAAGCTTTATTAGGTATGCGAAATTATCCTGAGTTAGTTAAGCTTAGTAATGAAATGAAAGGATTTGAAAAAGTGGAATATGTAGTCATTACTCGTGATTTTAAAAAGAATTTAGATAATGCTGTTATACAAATAAGAAAACAATACCCAGGATTAGAAGGCGTTCAAAGCGGTATAGTTAGAACGGCAATTATGCAAAGATTATTAAGATCATAGGGTTAGGTTAAGTGACTTAACCATATATCAACCTATTGATTTATATAGAATTATTTAAATTTTAAATAATGTGTAAATAGAATAGCTTAGTTACTCAACTGTGACGTTTACAGGACGTCACAGCGTTACTTGATGTGACACTTACAGGATAAAGTGTGACGAATTCAGGATGAATATTGGTACTGATAGGACGACTAAGGAGAAATCATACTGTGGAAAAAGAGAGAAGTTTAGAGCTTAAAAAACACGTAGCAGCTATTCATTCCACCAACAAATTGAGCTTGGTTCAACGTAAGATAGCAAACGCATTACTTTTTAATGCATATGATGAATTGTTAATTAAAGATGAGCATGTTATACACATAAGGGCACTGTGTAATCTTATTGGGTATGACAGTAATGATTATAAAACAATCAAAAAAGCATTAGTTAACTTGTTATCTACGGTTATCGAATGGAACTTGGTTGATGGTAATAAGCTCGATTCAGAAGGGGTATGGAATGCGAGTTCTATTATTTCTGATGCGAGTATTGATGGTGCCGTTTGTACCTATTCTTATAGTAACAAAATGAAAAAGCTACTGTATTGCCCTGAACTATATGGTCGTTTAAATATGGTTGTGCAAGCTCAATTTCAATCTACATATGGTCTAGCTTTATATGAAAATTGTATTCGATACCAAAATATAGAACAAACGCCGTGGTTTGACATAGCGCAATTTCGTAAGCTTATGGGAATTGAAGATGGTAAATACACTATTTTTCGTGATTTTAAACGCAGGGTATTAGATAAAGCGATTGAAGAAGTGAATAAATATTCGCCTTTGGAAGTTGCGACAAAATATCAAAAGCAGGGCAGACAAGTCATTGCGATACAATTTTCAATTAAATATGTTAGGGATTTATCAAAGGAATCTAATAAGTTAAGCAATTCCATCACTTTATCGCAACAGCTAAAAGATCGATATGGATTCTCCAAAGAACAAATAGAAGAAAGTATGTCTCACTATGATGAAAACTATATTTTAGAGAAAATTAATATCATTGAATCTTCTTCTAGCTTTATCAACGGTAAAATCAATAACTTAGCTAAGTATTTATTGCGGGCGCTTAAAGAAGATTATCAACCCTCGAAGTCTAGCAGCCAGATTATGCGAGAAACGCCTATAAAATTAGATACTATACTGACTAAAAAACGAGAAGATAAAAAACTTGTTGAGAGTAAACGCTTACAGGATAAACAGATAATTAAATTCTTTCATGAACAGTCTGCTGGGGTGAGAAAGAAAATTCTTAAAGAATTTGAGCAGCATTTAGGAAAAAGTTTATACATGGATATTTATGTAAGAGATGGGTTATCTAATGTTTTAGTGCAAGATCAATTATGTGATTTTATAAAAGCTAAGAAACCTGACTTAATGGTTTTAATAAAATCTGACTTTGAGCTTGTTGAAGAGCATCAATAATGGTTATGTTCCACATAGAACATTAATTTTTATACTATAAAGTCGTGACCATTTTTCTTCTCCCGCAGCGCTTTTTGCTGGGGGAGAAGGTGGCCGGATGAGGGTCGTGACGTGGCACGTGCTTAAGTTGTAGGTTGGGTTGAGTGTTTTTTACGAAACCCAACATAATATTACGTTGGGTTTCGTGAGTGAAGCGTTGAATATGAAAAAAATAATATTTGCGGTAATGGCAGGACTCATAGGTTTTTGTGTATCGACTACATTATTTGCAGCTTCTTTACCTAATAAGTCTATAGAGAAATTTATTACCGTTGCAGATATCCATTTTGATCCCTTTACAGAGTGCCCTCTGAGTGTACGTACGTGCCCTTTAATTGATAAACTTATTCACACGCAACCTGTAGAGTGGCCAGCTATTTTTGGAAGCGAAGGTTTCACACCGAAAGTCATGTATTATAATGATACGAATTATTCGCTTTTAACCACGACATTAAACGAAATACGGCTCTTGGATCAAAAAGAGCATTTTAATTTTATTTTATTATTAGGGGATTTATTAGGGCATGAGCTTAGGTTTAAATATGTTTTATATTCTCATGATTATACTAAAAGCGGTTATCGTAAATTTGTTAATAAAATTCAAGTGTTCTTAGTGCAACAATTTCAAAAAACACTGCCAAACATAGATATTTATCCTGCTATTGGAAATAATGACTCTTATACCGGAGATTATTCTGTTGTTCCTGATGGAATTTATTTGAAAGACACGGCCAGGCTTTGGTCTAGTTTAATTCACAATGGTGCAAATCGAAATAGTTTTGTGCGCGACTTTCCTTATGGTGGTTATTATGCAGTTAATTTTCCCAATAATCTAAATCAGAGGATTGTTATTTTAGATACCGTTTTATTTATTAAAACGTCTAATAAAAAAATGCAAATAGCCGCTCATAAACAATTAGAGTGGTTTTATAATCAATTGAAATTGGCGCAACAGGCTCATCAAAAAGTCTTAATAGCCTTCCATATTCCTTTGGGTTTCAATTTATACGCTACTATTAAAGATCCTTCGGCAGGCATACAAGGGTTTTGGAATGAGGAATACAGCAATCAATTTAGGCAATATATACGCGAATTTTCAACTAACATAGCAGCTGTATTGTCGGCCCATATTCATATAAATGCATTACAATATGCAGTTTTTGATGCACCCCAAGAAGTGTATGTTTCTTCTACACCCTCTATTAGTCCAATTTTTGGCAATAGTCCCGGCTTTACTGTTTATAGTTATGATGTTAACTCACTTCAAATAAAAGGCTTAGCAACATACTTTTATGCTTTTGATCATCGTACTGGGCGATTGAATTGGCATGAATGAAATACACATGGAGTGTGGAAACAATATGTTAGCTCTCTTTAACGGGGCAGATCATTTTTAATACTTATATCCAATATATGCTTATTAGCCTGCAATAAATAATTTCTCTTATAATTTCACCTATCATGTGCGTTAAATAGTGTAAAATTAACAGATGAGATAAGGAAATATGCTTTTGTTCTTAGACTTAGCTATTGTTTCGATAACAAGGAAAATGCTATGGAAGACAATAAGAGCCAACAGTTGACTACACCTACATCCGAATCCTTAGCTGTTTTAATAGCCGATGATGACCCTCCTACACGAATTTTACTAAGAGCCGCCATACAGCAATGGGGCTATAAAGTGGTTGCCGCACAAGATGGTGAAGAGGCATGGACCATACTCCAACAACCAGATGCACCTCGATTATTGATAGTAGATTGGTTAATGCCAAAATTAAATGGTATTGATTTATGTCTACGGATTAAAGAGCAATGCAGTTACCACCCCTATACCATTTTGTTAACACAAATAACTGGCACAGAAAATATAGTTAAAGGATTAGAAGCTGGGGCCGATGAATTCTTATCGAAGCCGTTTAACATGGCGGAACTACACAGCCGTTTATCCGTAGGTGCACGGATTATTACTTATGAAAACGCCCTCGCAGAAAAAAACCGACAATTACAACTGTACCTGCAAAATATTAAATCCTTAACGGACCTAGGTCCTGCTATGAAAGCAGAAATAAGTGAAATTATCACAACTGCAAATACATTTGAAAAAACAGATATCACAAAACAGCATCTAAAAATAATAACTGATCTGCAATCTAATTTAGTGCAAGTTGCGGAACTACTTGAAAAGTGCCAACTTCCTGAAAAAGGATAAAACACATGAAGTCTGTGACTTATCATCCAGCACCACTATGGCCAATCTACTTCGCAAAATTTGCATCCGCAATGGCTATCATCAGCGGCCTGATGGTATTACTGGGATGGATATTTTATTTTTGGCTGCCTAGTGGTTCTTATGTATCTTTGCTTGCAATAAAACCGAATACATCAATCTGTTTTATATTATTAGGTATAGCACTATGGATAAAGTGCGAAAAAAACAATAAATCCTTTGTAAAGCATATTGCCCAACTTTGTGCAGCCAGCGTTTTTTTAATTGGCTTTTTGACATTATTTGAATATTTTTTCAGGATTGATCTTGGTATAGACCAAGGAATATTTAAAGAACCATTGAAAGCAGTAGTGGGTTTTTTACCTCCTGGGCGCATGTCACCTTTTGCTGCAGCTAACTTTGTGTTATCGGGTTTTGTGCTTTTCTTTATGGATAATGAAGTTGTTAGTTATCGAGTTAATCAAGTTCTTATTTCCATCATGTTTTATCTGCTACTTTTTGAATTTCTAAATCATATTTATGAAATTGGTGGACTGTCGGAGTTGTTTGGTTTGGGTAAAATCCATTCTCAAATGACCTTACCATCACTCATCATATTTTTTATATTAGTGTTAGGAATATTTTTTGTGCGCTCAGGTGAAGGTGTTGCCTCACTGTTTGTCAGCCGGCATAGCGGTGGTGTTTTAGCACGAAAGTTAACACCTCCTGTTATTATTATTCCTATTATTATTGGATATTTAGCATCTAGCGGTGCTTGGGGATCAATATATGAATTAGGGTTACGCGCAGCCCTATTAGTTGTTGGAACAGTGGCATTATTTGCCACCTTGATTCTTATTTATGCTTACTTTGTTGACCTTGCTGATATTGAGCGAGAAATTGTAGAAGAAAATTTAAAAATAAACCAAGCTAAACTACAAGCCATTTTAGATAACACAACATCAGCAATTTATATATATGATCTTGAAGGGCGTTATAAATTAGTTAATAAGCAATTTGAAAAATTATTCCATAGAAGTGCAGAGGAAGTTATAGGCAAAAAGCCTTATGAGGTTCTCCCACATAAACTTGCAGAAGAAATGATAAAGAACAATTTAAAAGTACTGCAATCACGAGCACCTATGTTAGTTGAAGAAAAAATTTCTATTAAAGATATTACTAACTATTACATTACAAATATATTTCCAATTTTTAGCGAAACAGGTATGCCTTATGCCATAGGCGGTATTTCTGCAGATATTACAGATATGAAACGGGTGCATGAAACATTACGCGAAAGTGAAGAGCGACTGGGTCTAGCTTTGAAATCTGCAGAGGCAGGTACCTGGAGCTGGAACACAGTGAGTAATGTATTGATATGGGATGATTATATTCATCATTTGTTTGGATTAAATCCCGGTTCATTTCCTAGTACGTTCGAAGAATTTCTAACATTGGTCCATCATAATGATCGCAATAAGATTGCAAAAAGTGTAAAAAAAATTATAGAAGATGGAACTGAGTTTGAAGCAGAATTTCGTATTATACGTCCAGATGGGACACTTCATTATATTGCTCTTAAAGGTAAAGTGTTTCGTAATAATTTAGGTAAAGCAATGCGCATGACTGGTGTATGTTGGGACATTAGTCAACGAAAGCGAACAGAAAAAGAATTACGTCATGCAAAAGAAATAGCCGAGGCATTAGCAGAACAAGCAAATGAAGCAAGTCTTGCAAAAAGTGCATTTTTAGCAAATATGAGTCATGAAATTCGTACACCTTTAAATGGTGTAATAGGTATGACTGGATTGTTGTTAGGAATGCATTTATCAGAAGAACAACGCGTATATATAGAAACAATACGAATTTCAGGTGAAGCACTGCTAACCGTTATTAATGACATTCTTGATTTTTCAAAAATAGAATCGGGAAGAATGGAATTAGAAAATATGGACTTCTCACTACGTTCAGTAGTCGATGATGCCATAGAGATTGCAGCAGCCCAAGCACATAAAAAGAAAATAGGCATAGGTGCGTATGTAGAACCGAACGTAACAGAATGGTTCAAGGGAGATCCCTCACGTATACGGCAAGTCTTGAGTAATTTATTAAGTAATGCTGTGAAATTTACAGAGAAGGGAGAAGTTAATCTAGTTATTAAATTATTAAAAAAAGAAGATAAAGAAATTAATTTATTATTTGAAGTTACTGATTCAGGGATAGGTATCTCTCCAGAAGTAAAAGAACGATTATTTCAACCTTTTTCACAAGGTGATAGATCTACGTCGACTAAATATGGTGGTACAGGTTTAGGATTAGCGATTTCAAAACGATTAGTAGAAATCATGGGTGGTGAGATATGCGTTGAAAGTGTAGTTGGTAAAGGAAGTAAATTTTATTTCACTATTAAATTAGAGGATGGTGATGCACCTGACTCTAATCATGATTATGAATTAATTCCAAGTTTACAAGATGTACGTGTTTTATGTGTTGATGATAATGCAATTAATCGTGATAGCACTCAGCGTCAATTAGAGGTTTGGAAATTTAAATGTGATACAGCCAGCAATGCAGGTGAAGCGTTATCTCATTTAAAAAAAGCGACTGCAGAAAACAAACCTTATGAATTACTGATAGTTGATTCCATGATGCCAGGAATGGATGGTCTAGAATTAATTCAAGTGATGAGAGAATTAAAAGAAATTAAATATTCGCCTGTCATACTTCTTTCATCATTAGGAAAAAATTATACGGCAGAGGAATTAAAAAAATCAGACATAGCTTTGTGTTTGAGTAAACCTATACGACAAACAAAACTCTACAATAGTATTGTTGCAGTATTAACTAAAAAATATAAAACTAGCGATTCTACTGGCATTCAACAACAAGAAAGTATTGTAGAAAAAAAACGAGCGCGAATTCTGTTAGCAGAAGACAATACTATCAATCAACAAGTCGCTTTGAAAATTTTAGATAAGTTAGGATATCGTGCGGATGTTGTTGAGAATGGACTTGAAGCAGTGCGTGCAGTGCAAGAAATTCCATATGATATTATATTAATGGATTGTCAGATGCCTTTAATGGATGGATATACTGCCACGGGTGAAATTCGTAAATTAGAAAAAAATACGTTTAAGCATATTACTATTGTTGCAATGACAGCTTATGCCTTAAAAGGTGATAGGGATAAATGTCTGGCAGCGGGTATGGATGATTATATCTCTAAACCCATCAGTGTAAAGGCGTTGTCTCAGGCACTAGAACGTTGGTTATCGGGTGTAGAAAAATATCATGTCAATTCGGAAAATGAGCCAGTTGCAGATGAACATACCATTATAGATGCGGTTAGAATTAAAGATATTTTTGGTGATGATAATGAAGCTATTTATGAGTTTATGCAAAGTTTCGTTCAATCGACAACTGAGGTATTAGTTGAATTGAAACAAGTGATTGTTGACAAAAATAAAAGTAGTGCAAAAGAATTATTTCATCGTCTAAAAGGCTCAGCAGGTAACAGCGGAATTATGCCTTTACATGCACTTTCGTTAAAGGCAGAAGAACAAGTTATGCAGTTTGATTGGGAAGGTGTTGCAGAGACATTTAAAGCTATACAAAGTGTTTTTGAAAAATTAATAAAAGAAATTTCAGATAAATATAAAAAATAAATCATCTAGTATGTAGGGTGGATTAGGCCCCCAGGGCCGTAATCCACCATTCAAAAAACCCAAAACCTACAGTTTCAATTGCACATACGTAATGTTTACTATTTATTTTTTTGATCCGTGTCAGTAATCCCGTAGGTATAACCACCTACCTCTATGGATTTATCTAATAAATTTTCTATTTGCCCTCGCGCTGTTCCGCTATTATTTCCCGTAAATTGTACGCCTATTCCTGCTAACACATGATGTAATGCATTTTTTGAGGTTATCCAAACAACTTTACCTTCTATCAATACATTTTCTTTTTTCATGGGTAATTGTAGGTCAATTTCAATTTTATCACCTAAGGAAAAAAAATCGTGTGTAGGGATAAATAATCCGCCATTTGTGATAAAAGGCATATAAGATAAGTTAAGTTCAACAGGATCAGAAATGACATAATTGATTCTCGTTAATTCTGCCATAAGACGAATCCTTATTTATGACGGCCAACAATTTGTAGGCGTTTTCGAAATAGTTCCTGCGCTTAAACTTAAGGTTAATGTCGTACAATTCGTTCCACTGTCACTATCATTCGTTTGGTCACCTTGAGCAACAGCTGTTAATGTATAGGCAGTCGCACTCACATTCGAAATGCTTAACGTATAATAACCACCTGTGGAAGTGGTTACACCTCCCCAAACTTGAGCGAGTGTACCATAAGTGGTGTTATTCGAACGGTAACGTTCCTCAGCAAGAGACATAGCAAAGAGTGTATTCAAACCATCTGAACGTCGGCCTTTACGGACTTGTGGAGTATATAAAGTGATAGCAATTAAAATAAGAATACCAATGATGGTGCAAGTAATCATCAGTTCTATCAGAGTAAAACCATTTTTTAGTTTTATCATAAGTCGTCTTAAAAAAGTGATCCCATTTTGAAAATAGGCAAGTACATTGCAATCACCAGCCCGCCGATAATAACACCTAACAATACCATAATTAATGGTTCTAATAAGCTGCTTAAACCATCGACTATGTTATTGACTTCTTCTTCGTAATAGTCAGCCACCTTATTTAACATTTCTGCTAGTGATCCTGATGCTTCACCTACGGATATCATTTGGACTACCATATTAGGAAAAAGGTTAGTGGCAGCCATAGAAGTACTGAATTGATGACCACTAACAACATCTTGACGTATGGTTTCAACGGCATTGGCATAAATAATATTGCCCATGACATTTTTCATGGAGTCCATCGCTTCATTGATAGGCATACCGGATTCTAATGTGGTAGATAAAGTACGTGTGTAACGCGCAATAATACCTTTTTTTAAAATAGGCCCAATGATATAGATCCTTAATGACATGCTGTCTAGTGCATATCTGAATTTTGCAGATTTTCGAATGGCAACTTTTAATCCCCAGATACCACCTACAATAATGATTAATAATAACCACCAATAGTGTGTCATAAAGTTAGATAAATGAACTACCATGCGCGTAAAAAGAGGTAATTCAGCACCGAATGATTTAAACATTTCTTGGAATTTAGGCACAACAAAAATTAACATAATGGAACTTACTAGCAAGGAAATAGTGATAATAGCAGCTGGATAGACCAGTGCTTTTTTTATTTTTCCTCTTAAACTTTCACTGCGCTCTAGATAATTTGCTAAGCGTTTAAGAATCTTATCGAGTGTACCTGATTTTTCACCGGCTTTAATTAAGCTGCAGTAGAGGTCTCCAAAAATTTCTGGATGTTCAGCAAATGATTCTGCTAATGTTTTTCCGCTAGCTATATTATTTCTTAATTCTACGACGAATGATTGCATTGCAACATTATCTTGATCTTGTGCAATGATATCGAGTGCTTGCAGTATAGGTAATCCAGCAAATAACATGGTAGAAAGATAGCGTGTAAATAAAAGGATACTTTTACTTTTTATTTTCGGCGGTCCACCAATTGAAATATTAAAATCTTTCTTTTGTTGAATGCTAATAATAGTAATGCCTTGTTTTGCTAATTCTGCTTGAGCATCTTTTAATTCGGGCGCACGATTTTTTCCGCCTACGCGTTTTCCTTTTTTATCTATTCCGGTCCATAAAAAAGTTTGAATTTTATCTGCCATGACTATGTCTTCCTTGCACAAATTGTTATTTTATAGCAGTTATTTAAATACTCGATTTAATTCTACAAAACCTAAAGTTCCTTCTCTTACTTTTTGAAGCCCTGATTCTCTAAGGTTAATAACGCCTTCTTTTTTAGCTAGCGCCATGATATCGAGAGCGTTTCCACCACCCATAATCAACTGCGACATTTCCATCGAAATTGGCATGACCTCAAATATACCCATACGACCTTTGTAGCCGCGCATGCAATGATCACACGTACCCGGAGCATATATCTGAAATGTACCATATTCTTCCTTTGAAAATCCTTCTTTAATAAAAACATCCTGAGGGACTTCTTCTTTTTGCTTGCATATCTCACAGAGTTTACGGACTAAGCGTTGAGCGATAACAATACTTAAAGAACTGGCTAAATTATAAGAGGGTATGCCCATGTTCATTAAACGTGTAAGCGTTTCAGGCGCACTGTTCGTATGCAATGTTGATAAGACTAAATGGCCTGTTTGAGCGGCTTTTACAGCGATTTCAGCGGTCTCTATGTCGCGAATTTCACCCACCATGATAATGTCAGGGTCTTGACGTAAAAAGGCTCTCAGCGCAACAGCGAAGGTTAACCCAAATTTGGCATTCACATGCACTTGGTTAATGCCTTGCAAAGGAATTTCTACAGGATCTTCTACCGTTGAAATATTTTTTTCAGTCGAATTTAAAAAGCTTAAGGCGGAATAAAGGGTGACAGTTTTACCGCTTCCAGTAGGGCCAGTAACCAAAATGAGTCCTTGTGAGCGAGAAAGAGATTCTAGCAAATCTTCTCTTTGTTTTTCATTCATCCCCAATGAATCAATACCTTGTGCAATGTTTGCGGGATCTAAAATTCGAAGTACTATTTTTTCCCCATAGACCGTGGGACAGACACTTACCCGAAAATCGACTGAACGTTTTTTAGAAAGCGTTAATTTAAAGCGGCCGTCTTGAGGGATTCTATGTTCTGTAATATCCATGTTAGAAATAACTTTAATACGTGCTAACAAGTAATTAGCCAGTTTTGCTGGAGGCGTTGCAGCAGGATATAAAATGCCATGCTGACGAAAGCGAATTCGATAGGTATTTTCATAGGCTTCAAAATGAACGTCAGATGCACCTTTATCAATGGCATCTAATAAGATCTTATTAACGTAATTAACGACTGGAGCACTTTCTATATCATAAGAGGCGAGATCAGTCGTATCTTCATCTTTATAAGCATCGACAGTGATGTTATCAATACGTTCACCGCCTAGGCCGCTCATTTCAGATAAAATCAAAGTATTTAGTAAATCATTAATGACTTGAGTTAACTTACTGGATTCCACCACTAACAAACGTATGTCTAGGCCCGAAATGAATCTAATTTCAGATAAATTTTCTAGAGTGGGATCTGTAATCGCAATATAGAGCAGATTATTTTTTTTAAATAATGGCAGACCTTGTTGTTTGCGAACTAATTGGTTGTTGAGATATTCAGAGGGTACTTGGTCTACATTGAATGCTGTGATGTCACAGAGGGGAAGACCAAAATATTCTGCAGCTGCACGAGCTACTGCAACTTCATCTAAGATTTTTTGTTTAACCAGGTATTCGATATATGAATTATTACTGAGCTTTGCTTCTTCTAAACCATGCAAAGCGGTTTGATTATCAATCAAATTATTCTCTGAAAGATATAATGCAAAGCCACTTAGAACATTAGTAGTCAGAGGTTTATCCATGTGTATCTCTAACTCAGTTTAAAAGTATAACAAGAATAAAGTCCAGCTAGTCAACCCGAATCTTGCATTGTCTAACCGGACTTCACACAGTTAAGTATACACAGCGCCCTCTGTAACTTTATTGTGCGTAACCGTTGGTAACACCACCACCAGAAGAAGCCCAAACTAGTGTGTTATTTGTTACGGTAGGCGTTAGCACATAAGTATCAGTAGCAAGTATACCGTTGGCAGCGACTGGGGTGACTGTAATCACACCATTGGTTGCTGACAAAGAAGCAACTGCACCGGTAGCAGATACAATAGCGGCAGGAATATGGTTAGCACCGCTAGAGCAACCTGTTAACGTACCTATAGTTTGAAAGCATTCTGTCACGCCTAATTTAGACGGAGCAGTTGCCATCACAACTTCACTATAGTATGCACGTCGGGTGTAGTTCAAGTAAGAGGGAATAGCGATAGCTGCAAGTATTGCAACAATCGTTACTGTTATCATTAACTCTATTAAGGTAAAACCTTTCATTGACTTAAGAGCGCGCTGCATTTCAATACCTCCATTGATAAAGTTGTTCTCACATCAACACGGTTGTTAACATATCAAACATTTTATATTTCCTTATACTAATTATTATAACCCTTTTTTTGACAAAAATCCTATCAATTTTGAACATATTTTGATCAATTAAAACCCACTTTGACCATAATAAAGTTAAGGTGCGAAGTGGGTTTTGTCTAAAGCCGCCTCGTGGGCTACTTTGGTTGTTATTAATTGTTTATTAACAAGATCTTGCAAATATTGATCTAAGGTACACATCCCTATTGCAGCTCCAGTTTGTATAGACGTATACATTTGTGCAACTTTGTCTTCTCGGATTAAATTGCGAATAGCAGGGGTACCTAACATAATTTCAAAAGCGGCAACCCGACCCCCTCCGACTTTTTTCAATAAGGTTTGGCAAATAACTGCTTGTAAAGACTCAGAAAGCATATTTCGAATTACGTTTTTTTCGCCGGCGGGGAATACGTCAACTATACGGCTGATAGTTCTAGGCGCTGAACTCGTATGCAAGGTTGCCAGCACTAAGTGTCCAGTTTCCGCGGCGGTGAGGGCTAAACGAACTGTCTCTAAGTCTCTCATTTCACCCACTAATAACACATCTGGATCTTCACGTAGTGCTGAACGTAAGGCATTTGCAAAATCATGTGTATCTCTAACGACTTGACGTTGATTGACTAAGCATTTTTTGCTGCTATGAACAAATTCGATAGGATCTTCAATGGTAATAATATGACTGGATTGCGTCATATTGATGTGATCAACCATAGCGGCTAGCGTTGTGGATTTACCAGAACCTGTAGGACCTGTTACTAAAATTAAACCATTAGGAAGGTCTAGCAAGCCTTTAAAAACATCAGGAAGATGTAGATCTTCCAATGTTGGAATTTGTGTAGGGATAACACGAAATACAGCGGCAAGTCCCATTATTTGATGAAAAACATTTACCCGGAATCGGGCAATATCTTTAAGTTCAGTTGCATAATCCACTTCTAACAGAGTTTTTAAATCACTTTTGAGTTTGTCATCCATGGTGCTATAGACTAACTCGTTTATAGTCTCAACATTTAATGGTGGATAATCTTTTGCTGGAATCAAATCACCATCAATTCGTAATAAAGGTGGTTGATTCGGTGATAAATGCAGATCTGACGCTTTTTCGTTGTAGCATAAGGTTAAGAGTTCTTTCATATCCATATATAAATTCCTTTTGCTGGTCTAAGCACGATTGTCTAGCTGCATTTTTAACGTGTTTGATTGAGCATTCGCTGGAGAGAGTAATAAAAATTGTTCTAGTTGATATTTAGCTTCTTTGTAATGACCAAAATGATAATTTAATTTGGCGAGTTCCAAAAGCGAAGTTGACATATTGGGATCTTGATTTATAGCATGATTGAAATAATTTTCAGCGCTATGTAGATCAGGAATTTTTAAAGCACACAAACCAGCGTTTTCATACGCACCAGCAGTATGTAAATAACGAGTATCATTGATAGCTAATAAAAAATGTTTAATGCCGTTTTGATACTGATTATGTCTACATAAAAATGTTCCATAATTATTTTGTACATCACCACTCGTTGGTGCAAGTTGAATAGCTTTTAAGTAAGCTTCATTCGCTTTAGCTGAATTTCCAGTGACTTCTTGAAAGTATGCCATGGAGTACCATGCTTCCGGGGAGTTAGGCGCTTGATCTAATGCGAGTAAAAATTTTTGTTTGGCTCGCTGCATATCATTATTTTGTAAATAAGCCATACCTAATTGTGTATTGATTCGAGATGTTTTAGTCTGTGGTGTGTTTGGATCTGCAGAGTTTTGTACAGTATTACAAGCAGATAACGCACTCATTAAAATAACACATGTAAAATGTTTTATATTTTTTTTAAAAATGATTTTCATATTATCCTTGATCTTTTAGAGGAGCCCCCGTGAGCGGGCATATAATTTTAGGTGTAATAAAGACTAACAATTCAGTTTTTATATCATGATCCGATGTGTGTTTAAACAAATAGCCTAATACAGGAATAGAGCTTAAATAAGGAATTTTTTCAGTTGTCTTTTGTTTTGTTTGTTTGTAAACACCGCCTAGCACTATCGTTTCGTTATTATTTAAAATAACGTTGGACTGTACTGCCTGCGTGTTAATCGAAGGAATAGACGTAGAAGTTGTACCGCCACCACCGGAGATAACAGTATTGGCACCACGTGTATCCTGAGTTGCTTTGACATTGAGAATAATTTTATTGTCTGGTGTGATCTGTGGTGTGATCTCTAAACTTAACACTGCATTCTTAAATGATACAGATGTTGCACCACTGGAAGTGGATTCTTGATAAGGAATTTCTTCACCTGTTTGTATGACGGCTTTTTGTTGGTTCGATGTCATAACCCGTGGTGATGAGATGACTTCTAGATGATCCTCGCCTTCTAGAGCAGATAATTCCATATCTAAATAGACGCCTGCCACTTTAGCAACTGCAATGCCTAAGCTGCCTGGGTTTGTACCAAATATAGTGCTAGCAGCATTATTAAAATTGAGACGCTGAGTGGGATCAATTATGCCTGCTGGAGTCGCTACGTTAGGCATAGTAGTGCCTTGAGCAAGCGAGTTTGCGCCTGTAAAAGTACCTGTTAAATGCTGTGGATTCGTAATACCAAAACGTGCACCTAATTCTCTTTCAAAATCGACATCTAGATTAACAATTCGTGCTTCAATTAAGACTTGTCTTGCAGGAACATCTAATTTTCTTATTGCCTTTGTCACATCTGCAACATTTTTTTTGATATCTCGAATTAATAAACTATTTGTATGTGTGTCAATTCCGACTTGTCCACGTGAACTCAGTAAGTTACTTTGCGTTCCTTTTAATAGAGCTGCCATGTCTGTAGCATTTGTATATTTAAGTTGTAGGATAGTTTGCGTTAATGGGGATAGATTCGATAATGTTTCTTCAGATTGAAGTTTTTTAGATTCATTAGTTGTTAAGTCTTCTACTGTACTAATCAACATGACATTATCTACACGTCTTGCTGCTAATCCATTAGATTGCATTACGATATTTAATGCTTCTTCCCAAGAGACATTTTTTAAATTTAATGTAGTATTGCCTTTAACCGTTTCACCAATAACAAAATTCAATCCTGAGCTTTTAGCAATAAGTTGCAGCAAGGTCTTAATTTCAATATCTTGAAAATAAAATGATAACCTCCCATTATTAGAGCTAACGCTGGCAGGTTTGTTAACGTTTGCTGCTAAGCAAACGTTAAACGAAAGCATCAAGCCTAGAATTGAAAAAAGAATAAAAAGTTTTTTACCTGGAAAATATTTCATATCAGCTGCCTTCCTTTAGCTGTAACGTTAGAATTTGCTGTATTGTACCCGAGTTACCGTTAGTGACGTTCTCTTCAATCTCTATATGATCCGGTAAAATTTTTTTAATTTTACCGGAGTGATCACCAATGAGATCACCAACTTGTGCTTGATAAATTTTATTATCAGGCGTCAAGATGTAGGCTGATGCAATGTTATTATCAGTAATAGTCCCTTTAAATTTAAGTTGATTTAATGAGTAGGCTTGTAGAGGGAGTATGTTACTATTTTTTATTTTAGGTGCTGAATTTTCAAAAGGTGAGCGCCCGCTTTCCACATTAAAATGAGTTGGTTTTAATAGCAGTATAGGGCTTTGAACAGGGGCTTTTTTTTCCGTAGCCGTTGCGGATTTTAATTTTTTTACATAGCTTTTTAAGTCTTGTAAATTTTTACTATTATCACAAGCAAATAAAACCAATGTTGCAAGAATTGAAAGTAAAAATAATTTTATAGTCTGTGTTTTCATTTTCACTTCTCTGGAAGGTAATAAACTTCAAGGGTTAATTCAGCTCGCAACATATCATTACTTGTATCAACAGATGCTTTATCATTTGTTGCAGTATTATCTTTTGGAGTGGTGCTATCTTGTTTTGCAATCAGGAAATCGCCAATAACAATAATAGACGGCATATTTGCAATTTGACTGATAAAAGTAGCAATCTGTTTGTAATCGCCAGTCACCACTGTTTTAATAGGTACTTTTAAATACGAACCCTCTTTGACTTCAGCGCCTGGTGTAAATAAATTAAATTGTAATTGATTGGCTGTGCCGACTTTTAATATGTCATTTAGCAAGTCAGGCAACCCAGATACTTTGACTAATTTTCCCTGCCATTCTTTTAACGCAGCGGAAATATTAGGTGTTTTAGCGACATCAGTCTGCAGCTTATCATTGGTGTGTGCGAGTGCTTCTAATTCGAGTTTAAGATCTTGCTCGTGCGTTTTTTCTGTGACTAATTTTTTCTTGATGGTTGAGATATCCCACATATAACCCAGTGAAAAAAAGATAATGCAAAACACTCCGATAATTATACCTTGCATTGTTAAAGGAATATCATCAAAGTTTTTTAAATTCATTTATTTTAATTCCTGCTGTTCAATTTTCATTTGAAAATGTCGTTCCTTGATTAAGCCTGATTGTTGTGTGGTGATTTCAGTGAGAACAGGTGGGTTAAAGCTGCCTTCAGTGCCAAGATTTTTCATAAATAAAGTAATTTCCAGATCAGATTCAGCTCTACCGCCTATATAAACGGTATTGCCTCGACGTAAAATTTTATCTATGGAAAGTGATTGCGGAACGGCTTTAACGAGAGCGGTTAATAAGCCTATTGCTCTAAATCCTTTTGCACGTAAGTCCATGACAAAATTTAATTGAGAGGTGAGAGCACTCTCTTTATTTTTTTGTGATTTCAGATCTGTTAATACGAGTTGACTGGCATCGATCTCAGATTGCAAATAAGCGGATCTTTGTTGTTGTGCTGTGATCCAACCACTCACGTACATATGAACGAATATAAGCATAACAAATGTCAGTACTAAAAAAATACCTAAGAAAATTGCAAAACGAATTTTTTTAGCTCGTCGAGCTTGCTCGCGCCAAGGCAGAAGGTTAATTTTTATCATAATCAAATTTACCTTAAAAATTCGTCTAACTTAAAGCAAGCCCACACGCTAATGTGAGAGCTGGTGCATTTTTCATAAGTTCTGTTTTATCTACTGTAGAGGCAAATGCCATCGTACTAAATGGATCAGCAATAATTGCTTCTATATTGGTTTCTTGTTTTATGAAAGCTGCTAAGTGCGGTAATCCAGCGCAATCACCTGAAATAACAATTTTTTGTATAGTTACATTAGAACGACTGGAATAGAAAAAATGCATGGTATGTCGCAAATGTGAAGTGAGGCTTTCTTTTAACAGCGCTATGTAGGCTTCATTAAAAGTAATCTCTGCATTTTCTATGGTAGTTTTATATTTATCTATTTGTGTCATTAATCGTTTGCCATCATAGGTTTGATCATGAGTATAGATTAAATCGTTGTCTTTCCTGACTATCAAGCTGCTCAAGTTAAGGTTCAAATTCAGCAATGCAACTGTTTCTGGTGTTGAAACAGGCGGTATCATGATGGAGAGTGCTCTTTCTAAAGCATAACAATTAACATCAACGACTTTGGCGTCTAGCCCGCTTTGTTCTAATAGTCCTACGTAGGGATTAATTTGATCTTTACGGCAGGCTACTAATATTAAATCCAGCTGTGTCGGATCTTGAGCTGAAATACCCAAAACAGAAAAATCTAAATAAATCTCACCTATCATTTCAGGGAAATGACGGCTGGCTTCAACCCAGGCACGTGATTCCATTTCACTTGAAGTCAACCGGCTGTCGACAGAAATATTTTTTATGATCACTGAAGAACGTGGAATGGCTAGTGCTATGCTTTTTGTTTCAAGATTAAGATTTTTCCAGAGATCTTTTAAAAGGGTAATAATGGCGGCAGGATTTGTAATTTTTTCTTTTGTAAAGGCATCAGGCGGTAAGGTTGCAATTGCAAAGTGCTCAACGCTAATGGGGGTCGTTGTTGAGTTTAGTTCTAATAACTTGATAGTATCAGAGCTAATATCTATGCCTACGATATTATCGACAGCTTGATTTTTCAACCAGCGCAAGAACAAGGATCCCTCCTGTTAGCCAATATAGATTGACTGTGACTGGTAAATACAGTTTAATTTCTATTATACGCACTCAATACTGGAGATTTCTACACTTGTTAGGAATAATTCATCAGAAGGGTGTAAATTTAATCGAACTACTCGTCGTGACGGCAATAGTTATCATCTTAACATTAGCTGCTATTCCTCTTTTTACAGAATTCATGCAAGAGTATAGGCTTAAATCCGCCGTGCAAAGTTTGTATTATTCTATGCAATATGCACGCAGTGAAGCAGTTAAAGAAAATCAAACCATTTATGTTGGTTTCCAAACAGGCGATAGTTGGTGTTATGGTATTAATCCTAGCACTATTTGTACTTGCAGCACGCCTAGTGGATGTAGTTTAGGTACTACGACTGCGCCGCGTTCGCAAAGTCTTACCTTGACTGCGACAGGCTTAACAACTAACGCATTGCAATTTGAAGGAACACGAGGCGCTGCTGGTGCTAGCAGTGTTCTGACTTTTACAGTGTATGGTGGAACTCAAACTATGAGTATCAAAGTAACAGGATTGGGGAACATGACTATTTGTTCTCCTAATGTTAGCGGGTATCCAGCATGCTCATAATGACGCAACGTCAAAAAATGTTAGGTTTTACATTACCCGAATTATTAGTTGCGCTCGTTGTGAATGCAATTCTCTTTACGGCTTTGATATCAATCTTTATCGTAAATATAACCCATTACAACACAATTATAAAAGTGAATCGTCTTAACCAACAACTGCAAGCCACTATGCAACTCATGGTAAATGATATTCGACGCGCCGGATATTGGGCGAATGCAAATAATGATATAGGGACTAACCAAAATAATAATCCTTTTATGGCTAGCGGGGTTGATTTGACGATAGGAGCCAGTAATACCTGCATTCTATTTGCTTATGATAAAAATAGTTCAGGAACATTGCCATCCATAGGAAGTTCATCAGATGATGAACGATACGGTTATCGTTTGACAGGTAATGCGGTACAGAGCAGACCTTGGGGCGCTTCGTTTAATTGTACGGGTACGGATTGGGAAAATGTGACAGATCCAAATTTGGTTACAGTGACCGCATTGACTTTCACGTTGACTACGCAAAACATGTCTGCAGGTGGAACATCGACAATTTCTTTACGCAGCGTTGACATAACACTGACAGGTCAGCTGACTGATGATGCGACTGTAACAAAAACATTAACTGAGCATGTCAGGATACGAAATGACAAATTCAATCCTTAAGATTCAAAAAGGCGCAGCAACATTATTATTAACAATGATAATGTTGGTTACTGCTACCTTAATCATTATATTTGCGGCAAGTTATAGCAGAATGCAGCAGAAAATTGTAAGCAATCAATATCAAAGCAGTCAATCTTATGAAGCGGCTGAAGCAGGCATTGAATTTGGAGTAGTGTATTTTCAACAGAATAGTGCTGCAATTTTAGCGAATCCTGTTGGAGGGCATATTCCTGCCTATTCAAACAGCAGTACGACCAATGTTACATTAGGCAATAATAGTAAATATACAATTGTTTATAGCAATCCAATAGCAAATAATTATAACTTAATTCGTATTACCTCAACTGGAACGAATGCAGATGGAACGTCTACAAAGGTAATGGTTCAGGATATAGCATTTGTTTCAATGTTATCTTCCCCACCTACCGTACCTATTATAGTGCAAGGCGGCGTTACTATGAGTGGAAATGCAGAAGTCAGTAATTTTAGTAATACTACCACTATTGTGTCAGGAGGAAGTCTTACCATGTCTGGTAATGCTTCAACAGAGACTGCTAGCGGCGGGTCAAGTGCAGGTCACATACGATCAGATATCCAACAAAATGTAGCCTCTATTGCTGCAATGACAAGTACGCAATTTTTCGCTCAGTATTTTGCAGCAGGAAGTGGAGCCGTCAAAAACGCAGTCGATACTGTTTATACATCGAATTATAGCGCAGCAAATGGGTCATCTGGAACGTCTATATGGATAGATCAGGCTGCATCATTTGCAGGTAATACAACGATAGGTACATCGTCTAATCCGGTGTTACTCATTGTGAATGGTAATTTAAATGTATCAGGTAATTTAACTGTTTATGGATTTGTGTATGTTATAGGGAACATAGCAATTAGTGGTAATGCTGAAATAAATGGTGCTTTAACGGGTACAGGTACGTTAAGCACATCAGGAAATGGCGAGATTATTTTTAATAATAATGATTTAACACAAGTACAACAGCTTGGATCCATGAGTAATTGGGGAAAAGTGCCTGGCAGTTGGAAGGATTATTAAATATGAAACGATTAAAAAGTTATCGCGGAGAAGGTTTAGTTGAAACGATGATAGCATTTTTAATTATTGCTGGCAGTGTGGTTGCATTAACACGTTTTCAAAGCGGTGTATC
Organism: Gammaproteobacteria bacterium; assembly: GCA_031291255.1. Taxonomy (GTDB): domain Bacteria; phylum Pseudomonadota; class Gammaproteobacteria; order DSM-16500; family DSM-16500; genus UBA5158. The sequence continues at coordinate 10,818 of JARLJN010000062.1, read as the reverse complement.
ATACAGTGACAGCGTCACTGCACAGCAGAGTGAAGCAACTATTTTAGCGCACAGTAAATTAGAATCATTACGCGATTATCAAGTCATTAACACGCAATCACCTTATGCGGCTTATCAAGGCATAGTGTCTGGTACAAGTACGAGTACAGGTACCAATGCAACTTATACATTAACATGGACGGTGACCACGTTTACTAATCCATCCTATAAAAACATCAGTGTCGTTGTGTCATGGACAGATCGTTATGGTGTTGCGCAATCGGTACAGTTAGTCACTAGAGTGGGGAGCATAGATCCCGCAACTTCAGGGGTCATTATCTAACTAAATAGGTGATACAATGAAAAAAATAATATTATTTTTATTGTTGATATACCCATACTCTTTGCAGGCTGCTGCAGTATACGAAAGTGTCGATAATAATGGTAATACCATTTATTCAGACAGCCCTTCGCCTAATGCGAAACAATTAGAAATTACTCCCACACAAACCGCACAACCCATAATTAATAATGTGCAGCCTAAAGAAAAAAAATCTGTTGAAATAATTGCACATGAAAAAAATAAACCTTACACAAAATTTTCACTCACTGCGCCTCACGATGAAGATACATTTCAGAATCAACGCGATATTCCGGTTGAAGTCAGTATAGAACCTAAGTTGCAAAAAGGCGATAAAGTGCAATTGTTGTTAGATGGACATCCTAACGGTGATGCAGTTGAAAGTACGACCTTACACTTGCTGCAACCAGAACGAGGATCACATACAGTCTCAGTCGCTTTATTAGATGAAAATCAGAAAGTGCTTATGCAAACGAATAGCATTACTATTTTTGTGATGTATGCGCATATAGGATCAGGCGCTCCTACTACAGGATGAGTGGCATCCACTCCCGGACTCGGCAAAAAGCGCCTTAGTCCGGGCTACATAATGACTCATGATTTGTAGCGTGGACAAAGGCGTACAGCGCCGTGTCCGCGAGGATAGCATTATTCATTCCTTGCTTTTTTCTATGTAGGTAATCCACTCTTGCGCTTCTTTAGAATTGGGATCAATTCGTAATGCAATTTTAAAATTGTCTAATGCATCCACTGTATTACCCAAATTATGCTGGCATAACGCCAAATTATAATGAACACCAAATTGTTCACCTACAAATTCTTGCGCTTCTAAATAATAGTTGAGTGCATCATCAAATCGTTTGATCGCATGAAAAAACACTGCGATTTCAAACAGTATGCAATCTGACTTAGGCATATAATAATAATTTTTCGCTAATTTATGCATGTTGCTGGCAAGAAAATTAATGGTATCGAGATCCGATACTTCAACTAATTTAGTAATACGATTTGCTAATTTTAAATAAATATGTGGATCCCATCCTGTAAAATTAAGATGTGCCGCTATTGTTTCTAAGTTGAGTTCATTGAATGAATCACTCACACGTCTGTGCAGAGTAAAATAATCTGCGGCACTCACACCTTCAATGTATTTTTCAACAGCCAGTTTAGTGAGAGTAAGATTATCTAATTGAGTGTTACTCAAGAATAAAGACGTTTTAATACCTTTGCGTGGTGTCTGTAAAAAATAATCCCCGCCGCTATTCTTAAAATAATTTGCAATGGCATGAAAGTTTACCATCATAGAAAAACTGCCATGAAAAGAAATGGAAGGATAACCTAAGCGATCGAGACTTTGTAAAGTGCTGTAACCCTTATCTGAAGAAAGAATCATGAGTTTATTATTAGAAAGTTTTTTTAATAATTTAATTGCGCGTATAGAACCAATAGGAAAAAGAAAATTGCTATCAGAAAGAGAATTTCTATATTGCTCTAATATATTATCTAAATCAGGATCATTGTAGTAAGATTTTTTTATTTCATTTGTTTTGAAATCAATGGAGAGTTGTGACATATCAACAGGTTTATTATTTTCTAAATTACTTTCAGGTGTAGAAACACTTAATAATAATTCATAAAGTTTACCTTGCTTCACGCTGAAAGCATCATGTGAAACAGTATCAAAAATATAATTTGCAAAAGTGATTAAAGGGTTGACCAATGTTTCTGGGGATAGCACAACATTAGAATGGATTAACGTAATGGGTTTTTCAACTTCCATATCAAACAATGCAAAATCCACGAAACCCTGCTCAATAAAAAATTTTAGTGCAGAATGAGATTCATAATATCGAATATTATTTTTAGTGAAGTCACTCATCACATAGCAAATAGAGATATCCGTCATTCCTAATGCGGTTTTGAGTTCATGAATTCTTTTTAAAACATAATAACTAAATCGACCTGAGCCTGTGCCTAATTCTAAAATATAAAAAGGATGATTCTTTGCTTCAGGATGTTTGCTAATCCAATCAGAAATAAAGTTAATGGATATTTCAGCGTAGAAATTGGCAATATAAGGATTACTAGTAATATAAAAGGGCACTTGATTCACCCATGCGTCTATGCCGGCTTTGTCAAAGTAGTCACGCTGCATACGCCAAAGGCAGGATTCTGAAAAGCGCTTATATTGTTCTATTATAAGTTTTCTATCCACGGTTTGTCCTTTTGGCAAAGATCAGGTTTTCTTCATAAGGTATTATCGCACAGGCTAGATTGAGCGTGTAGTGGTAGCACGGATTGAGCTCAGCGAAAATCCGGGAACGTGTCTCCTGGATTTTCGCTGTGCTCAATCCAGGCTACTTAATTTGTTATGTATTAATTAGAATCATTAATCCCAAGAACTTTTTTCACAAGTGCGTTACGTCCAATTAGATGGGATATAATTAATAGGACAAGATACCTTAATTTAAAGGAATCCAGTCATGAAATCTGATGTTACTGCAAAGTTCGCCGGGTTTCTAACAATCGCATTTCTCATTCTGTTTCAAATACCCGCCTATGCATCTGATCCATTGGCATTACCCAATCTTTTACCTGAGACAGATAAAGATGCGCTTCCTAATTTAGATCAAGATGATGTGTCACGATTTACAAACTCTGTTGCACTCATTAATGAATTTTATGTAAAACCCACAGAAGAGAAAAAAATATTTGAAAATGCGATTCGAGGCATAGTCGCTGGATTAGATACGAGTTCTGAATATTTAGATGAACCAGCTTATAAAACATATTTGTTAGAAAAAAGTGGCAACTTAACAGGTGTAGGATTAGACGTTGTTGGAGAATACGAAGCATTAAAGGTCATTAGTCCTATTGATGACACACCCGCATTTAAAGCGGGAATTTTGCCAGGCGATTATATTGTTGCAATCAATAATCAGTTCGTGAGTAACATGTCTTTAGATGAAGCCATAGCTCAAATTTACGGAAAAAAAGATTCATCAATTACGTTGACCATTTTACGTAAAGGTGCAGATAAACCACTTAATATTACACTGAAACGTGATAACGCACCTATACAATCTGTAAAAAGTAAAATGCTAGATAATGGTTTTGGTTATGTGCGCATTAGCCAATTTCAAGAATTGACAGCACAGCAAATGATAGCTGCAATCAATGAATTGAATAAAAATGAAAAACTAAAAGGTTTGGTCCTAGATTTACGAAATAATCCTAGCGGTAAAGTGAGTGATGCAGTGAAAGTGGCAAATGCATTTTTAGACAGCGCTAACTTACAAAAATATAACAAAATGATTGTCTCTACAAAAGGCAATTTGCCTCAATTTCAATATGAAGCAAAAGCAGATTCAACCGATGTATTGCAAGGAATACCGTTAATCGTGTTAATCAATCAAGGCACGGCATCTGCTGCAGAAGTGGTAGCCGGCGCATTACAAGATTATCATCGCGCAACTTTAGTAGGGAATACGAGTTTTGGTAAAGGCTCAGTACAATCCGTCATTCCTATTGATAAGACACACGCATTAAAATTAACAACCGCACTGTATTACACACCTTCAGGAAAACAAATTCAAACTGATGGAATTAAACCTGATGTGTTAGTTGAAAATTTAAAAGTGACATCTTCAAATGCAGATTCATCCATCATGGGTCCTATACGAGAATTCGAATTAAAAAATCAATTTTTACCAAAAAATGCGAATAAAAAAGTTATCAATAGCAGTGAAGATTTTACTGATCTGGCACAACAAGATTTTCAATTGTATCAAGCATTGAAAATGTTGCAGATGGTGTCGAATATAGATAGCAAAACATTGGTGAAAAATTAAAGTAGCCCGGATTGAGCAAAGCGAAAATCCGGGAGGGCATGCCTAGAATATTTATAATACTCATATCTGGTTAATCTTTTATACCCCTCCGAATTACAAAATCATTACCAAAATACAAGGTTGTTTTAGCAGGATAAGTGATAAAGGTGAGGCTTAACATAAGCAAAAGTACTGCCTGATGTTTATTATGGATATCGACAGGTTACAAAATAAACTTCTCAAACAATCTACATCTTCATGTTTTTATTGGGTATTTTTTAGAAGCTAGTCTTCAGATAAACAAATTAAACGCATGGTTAAAATGCCCAAGCCAAAAAAATTATTAATCCTTGTCAAATCATGATATTGCGCAATATTGACCCACCACTGAACAAATTTTGAAACATATGATATATAATAGAAGTAATTTAGACATAATAGCTATCAATGTTGGGGTAGTGTTCATGCAAAATAGAAATAGCGCAAAAGTTATAAAAGAAGGAATAAAACTAATTCAAGTTCCGACTATACGGGATGAGTTTGAACGGTTGCATTCAGTTGCTGACAGAAATGTTGATGTGCTATCTGAGTCTGAAGAAAAAGAAATTTTAAAATGTCTTAATAAATTAAATTCAGAAATAAATAAAATTCAATCGACACCATTCGCTAGTAATCCTAAGACTAAAATTAATCTTGATGAATTTAAAAATGGATCACTTAGTGAGATATTTAGATTATTGAGATTACCAAGTGATCAGCTTGAGAGTATGGCAATATTTTGTTATATCGAGCAAAGGAAAAATGATTTTTTTAGCAGCCCTTTTAATCGCTACCGTGATATGAAATTTGACAATGAGGAAATGCAAAGAATTTTTAGAATTTTAATAAATAAAATCACAAACAGAAATGAAGATCTAACTCCAGAAAATTTATTTGAAAGTTATTACAGTTTTATAACATTATATAATAATGCTAAAAGTGATATAAAAAGTATTTGTACAAGCGATATAAAAGATAATGAAATTATTGAGGAAGAAAAGTTTAGTGGGACACCAAACTTACATAAATTTAGGCAGATTATTGAAGGTGATGATCAACTATATAAGATCATGTTTAATCGTTTATATAGGGAAGAATTGATTGAACAACTTGAACAATTAAGATTAGAAATAAATGAGAAGAATAAAGAAAAGATACAATGGATAACAAAGATGGCTGATTTCCATATAATTAACTTTATAGGTAATCTTAGAAAAATATTTTCTGACAATAGCGCTCAAGATTCACTGGCTATCGTCAGGGATGGAATAAAGCAAATTAAGAATATCATAGGTGACTATAAGAATAAAAATCCTGATGAGAAAGTAAAGCAGGAGTTAACAAATATTTATCATACATTTGGTACTACTTTAAAAAATAATGAACAAGAAAGTCGAGATCATCAGAAACATTTTGAAACTAGAGATAAGGTTCTATCGAAAAAACTGAATTACTTTTTAGATCAACTTAATAAGCATATAGGATTTGAGATTGGGGAATATAAAGATTCAGAAAAAAATCAATTAATAAGTTTTATAAATGTGGATGCTAAATGGACTCCAGCTCAGATTGAGCTATTCTTTACTGAATTATTTTCACCGAGAATGATGCAGAAAAAAGCTCGCAAAGTAAATGATGAAGTTGATATAGGTTTGCTTTTGAGTGGGACGGCTAATTCAGCTGATAAACCGAAGGTAATTGATATATTTCTTAAGCATAAAGAAGCCAGAAAATTCTTTATGGATAAGTACAAGTATAAACTTAAAAATGATATGTCAAATGACATTGTTTTATCATTAAATAAGATTGCTGCTATCCCAGATTTGCCGAAAGAAATCGAAGTAAAATTTGAAATTATAAAGAATATAGGTGACGAGTATTCGACTAAGGAAGAATTAGATAAGGAGCGTAAGATAGGATTTTTAAATTTGTATATAGATGCATATTTGCTTGGGCGGAAGCAAGGCTTGTCAAAGGGTGATGATTTAACGGATTGGTTTGTAAAGTTACAAGAAATATTTAAAACAGATTTAAATGTTTTTTTAAAATTAGAAAATAATAAAGAAAAGTTATTCAGAAGAATCGCTGTAGAAGCGGGAAAAAGTGAAAAGTTAAGAACTTATATTTACAGTCAAGCTACAGTTGCTATTGAAAAATTGAATAAATGGGGTGTCATAAATGCTTTAAAAATAATTCGCGAAATGGGTACGGATGCAATTAAAGAATGGAATATAAGAATAGCTGATACCTCTCAGAGTGAACATTTCACTTTAAATGAAAATAAAGATGCAGATGAAAATAAAGAGAGTAGGTTGACTAAAAAGTATGAAAATTACCAAAATCAAAAAAGTAAAAGAAACGCAAGTCCTGCAAAATCTAAATCAGCTTCTGCACTACAAACGAGACATGTTGATTCACCACCATTTAATAGAGCGAAGTCAGAAATCACTTTTGCAGCTATATCACCCGACTTCCCCGCATCGAGTTCGGTAGGTCCTGTTGAGCCGAAAGCCGCGGCGACAGATTTGGCCGAACAAGAAAAATCAGCAGCTGAATTCGCTATGCAGTTGTTGCGTCAAAAACAACAACAAGAAAAAGAAAAAAATAATGCTAGAATTAAGCCTGCTAGTTTAGCAGCACAAACCGCACCAGTCGCATCTTCAAGCACAGTATCTGCAGCAGCAGAACAACAAGTAGCGCCAGCTGCTTCTTTACAAGAGATTCCATTAGCAAGTCAAATCAAGTTGCCTGAGATGGGTGTCGATATGGTTTGGATGGCGCCAGCGAATTCTCAGTTTCTAACAATTTTACAAGAGTATCATGGAGTAAAGCGTGATGTTACAAATGTTATGGATGTTAGTAAGTTGTTAAAAGAAGTCAAAGAACTTAAAAATATATTAACAAATCCGATGATAAATTCTGAAAGTCTTGAAGAAAATAAAAAGACTTATATGAATGATAGAATACGCGATTTAAATAATATTAAAAAGAATCTTAACTATATTAAAAAAATAATAAATGAAAGAGTTTTAGAAAAGCCATCACAGATTAACATGGGAGATTCATTATCCACATCACCTATTGCCGCAGCACCGGTCGTTGCAAGTTCATCAGTACCGTCTAGTGTTTCTTCTTCATTGAGTTCTTCCTTAGAACCTAAATTACCATTAAGTCGCTCAACCTTATCATTAAGCTTAGATCCACTTAAGACCTATGTTATGCCACTTAAACCTATTGATGTGGAATCAGATGATAATGCAGAGCCAGCTTCACCATTTGTTATGGTGGATGAGTCATCTAGTTTATTTTTCAAAATTGAACGAGAGAAACTTAAAACAAAACGGCAAGCTTTTGAAAAAAAAGAATTAGCATTTAAGAATAAACAGCAAACTGCATTTCAAGATGAACACAAGGAAGATCTAACGCAAGAAGAAACAGAATTACAGCTAGAAGAAACAGCGCTAGCACATGAAGAAGCAGAATTATATAAGAAAGAAAGAGCAGCACTAGAAGATGAAACAGAAAAGTTAAACAATGAAGAAAAATTTTCGAGGTCAAAATCAGGGCCGGACACATCTGCAAGTTCATCAGCAGCTGAAGATGAGATGGACGTCACAGGGCTTGATATACCACTTACACCACCACAAGCCTTAGCAGCGCAAGAATTTGCAAGACTTGTAAACCCATTGCTAGAGTATGTGTCAACAATAGAAATTAAACCTGTGCCTGATCCTAAGGGATATCAGTATGAAGCTCTCATAAGCATGGCTGTAGAGTCAGCACATGCTATTTTAATAAATTCATTAGGTTATCTTAATAAGATAAAACAGAATGGACCTCAAAAAATTAATCAATCAGTTAATGAGTTATTAAGTTTTGTGAGTCTAGGAATCAATAAAATTAATAGTGATGGCTTTATACATAACGAATATATAAAAGAAATAATAGGTTATCTAACTGAAATTAAAAAACAACTCATTGATTTAAGCCATTCATCCAATAATGAAAAAAAAGTAGAACCAAATCCTCAGCTAGTGCTTGATGAAGCTGATAAATATGTAGAGTCTTTGAAGTTAAATTTGTTTCATTTAATGCGTACTTCTCGGTCATTGTTTGATTCATATTATGCATCTGAAAAAGAGAAACTCTCTGGAAAAATGAACAAAGAGAGTTTATCAATACTTATAAATACATCACAAGAATATTTGAAGAATCTTAGAGAAGTAAACGTCGTTGCTGAGAAAATTGAATCGGCGAGTCGCAATCCAGCTGATAAAATAGAAGCACGGAAAATTTCTGTTGAGTACATACCAAAAATTAAAAACCTTGAAAGCTTGATCCAATCGTATTTATCAGAAGCATCTGCACTCGTAAGTCTAGCTGTTCAGAGCCCAATTTCAGAGGAAAAGCATGATAATAAATTACCTGTGTTAGATACATTAACACCTGAGCAAATTGCGAAGGAAAGTGTTGAGCTAGCAGAAAAAAGACGTAGAAAAATTGAAGGTACTCTAAATGAAAGTATTGATGTCGAGTTGCAAAAAGTATCACATGAAATTGTTCAAGGTGAAGGAAAGATTCCACCTTTAGATTTATATAATGACAAATTAAAAAAATATTTAGAAGATGGAGATTTAATATCAGCATTGAAGCTATGTGATGAAAATATTTCAAAGATAAATAGAAAGATTAAATTACATGAATATTATAATCGACATTCAAAAAAGTTTTCAGATGATGAGCTAGCATTAAATAATTTGGCAACAGTGTCTACAGAAAAGCTTTTAGAAGAGTATGTAGAGATTGAAAAATTTCTAGTTGATTTTATTCAATACACAAAGACTCCGACTAAGGATGTGCTGTCAGGTCTGTATAGCAGATTGGATGTAATTAAAATAAGTGTTTTCCATAAAGAGATACTAGGTAATGCATTAACAGAATTTGTTGAGAAAATTACTGTATCCCAATACCGTAAAGAAGCTAACCAGTTTCGTAAGGAAACTAAAATAAAAGCTGCTTCCGAGCGGTTACAAAATTTGTTTAAGGACATTGATAATAGTGAATTAAAATCAAGCGAAGATTCTTTGCTGCTCTCTAAAGGCAAAAAAACGTTGTTAGATATTCTGATAGATGAAGGAATAGATGGAATCAAAACAAGATATGATAGTTTACTTAATAACTATACTAAGAAAACAGCGAACGCCTTGTTGAACAGTGTAAGAGCATATATTAACCATCTAATGACGCAGAAAGATATAAAAGAAGCATCAACAATTATAGGACAGTTAAATAAATATCAAAATCAAATTTACGATCTAATTGAATTGCAGAACGAATTGGTAACGAAACGTGAAGAAATAAAAACAATAAAAGCGTATAAATTAAATAATTCATATAATGATAGAGAATTAGCAATTAAAATTGCAAAGATGAATACATTTTTTGAAGATAAACTAATAAAGGCCTACTACCCTATAGCAGGCAAACCAATGTCTCATCTTATAGATGTTTATGTGGAACAAAAAAAGTGGCGAGATGAATATAACAGCTTAATCAAAATAATTATTCCAGATAATCATGTAACAAATTATATATTACCTGATGTTTCTAAGCTTGATACTGGATTTAGTGCTGTTTTTTCAAATAATGATGTTGGCAAAGTCAGTCGTGTTTTTGATGCTCAACCAGGAGATATCTTAATAACAGAGATGGAAGAATTTAGTAAAGTGAATTTAAAGATTATCAAACAGATTGATGGTAATAAATTTTTAAATATAATTGCGACTAACGCAAGCAAAGGATTATCTCCATTTGATGACACGGGCGAAATTTCAGCTTGGCTCAAGGAAACATTACCTAAGGAGTCACGCAAGCTGATAGCAGATTTTATAAAAAAATATATGTTATTATCTTCTCAATTAATTCATGAAGGGGGAATTTTAAGACCTTGGGTTAGCCAGTATTTAGGTAAAGAACTACATCATGCAATTAATGAATTTGGATTGCCTGCGGTCCGTCATCAATTAGTCTCAGGTGTAGCTAATTCAATTTTTGGTGCATTTCCACAAAGAGATGTTGCAGCTGCTACCGTTATATCTAAGCTATCCACTATGCAGTTAAATTTGACTTCTACTTGCTTAAATAAATTTAAGGAATTGAATGATGCTGTCGTTAAAGCTCGAATGGCTCAAGCATCAATGCTTTTATCAAAATTTCAGGCAAGAGTAAATTCTCTTTATTCAAATCCATTACAGGATTTAAATAAGTTAACAGCAGCCATGGATTTAACTCTCAAAATTCTTAAACAAGAGTTAACAGCTGAGAATTTGAAAAAAATAAATGATGAAATTAAAGTGTTAGCTAAAAATAAAATCTATACTGATATTGCAAAAGATATGACTTCTTTATTACAGTATCTAAAAAAACCTGCACTTGTTCCAACACCCGCTGTAAGATCACAAGGTGTAGATACTGAGCTTGTTGATTTTAAAAAAGCCGCAGCAGATAAAGCCGCAGCAGATAAAGCCGCAGCAGATAAAGCCGCAGCAGATAAAGCCGCAGCAGATAAAGCCGCAGCAGATAAAGCCGCAGCAGATAAAGCCGCAGCAG